>JAFVAA010000242.1 GCA_017476305.1 Lachnospiraceae bacterium | reverse complement strand
TGGATGATATTCCTCCATCTCTGGCACTCATTTTTATAAATCTTATCGTATCCATTCTCGACAGCCCGTGCGTCAAACTCCCTTTTCTTGATCGTATTCTGTTTTTTGCGGCATCGTTCGCCGCATATCCCATATTTTAGACTTTCTGCAAGGAAGGACTTGCCGCAGACCTTGCATTTTCTGATGTTCAGTCCGGCGGCAAGCAGGCGGTTATGGTAAAAAATTATGACCGGCAGGATAGAGTCATATGTGAGGACGCACTCCGGTTCTATGGAGCCGGTGGGATACCACAGATCCATCCTGACCGCTTCCTTTGAAAATGGGTTTTCGCCATAGAACATTTTCGGGGTTCTTATCATCTCGTCCGTCCAGTCCATAAGTCCGTCCTTTATTTTTGACATCCTCATATTGAAACTGTCAGCAGCACGGTCGCGATCTTTTGGCAGCCGAGCGTTTAGATATCCATCGGATATCCGTATCGCTGCGTAGATATCGAGTGGATATCCACCCTCATATTTTGAACGGAGGAAATTGAAGGCGGTCGCCTCCAGCTCCGGCTGTTTCTTCCGGTTCGTATGCAGGGCATCCCATAGAGGCATGAAGCCATATTGGTTCCATGTCCGGTCAGTATCCTGATGAAAATTCATCAAAAGGTTTCCAAGCGGAGCGATCCGGTCATAATAAATATCATCTTCCTCGGAGCCACGCAGATGACTCTCGATCCGATTTTCACTTCCGATCAGTATCCGTTCCTTTTTCCGTTTCATATCCAAAATCAGTGCTAAAACGATGCGGTCTGGTGCCGGATCGTGCCTTTCAAATGTATAGTTCATGGTCATATCACTCCATATCGTATGGTAATAATGAAAAACATCATTTCAGTTACACCCAATATAGCGCAAAAGGATTGAAAAATCAAGTTGTAAGTCGATATAATGCGTGAAAGTGGTAAATAAAAAATATCAACGAAAGGAGGGGGCTATGGAGCAGGAGCGACCCAAAAATTATGATGATCTGCCGCTGGTGCTGAATATGATGGATATACAAAAGATCTTGGGCATATCCCGTACAACGGCATATCAGCTGGTACATGAGGACGGCTTTCCGGCATTTCGGAGCGGGAACCGGATCAAAATCAGCAAGGAAGCATTGTTTCAGTGGATGGCAAAAGGGAGAGCATAGGGGCAGATACACTCAGAGTCTATTCCGGAGGAATAGCGCACTTCTACGTTCACCCTGTCGGGTGAACGCCGTGCGCCCTGCGGGGCTGGCTACCCATCGTCCGAACGATGGAGCGCCTGCGGTGCTTCGCACCGGAAAAGGGGCTGCGCCCCTTTCGCTGCCTGCGGCAGCTATCCCCACAAGTCATCATAGCAGTTCAAGGAAAGGAGAGAGTCATAGAAATGGATACAGAAGTAAAAAACAATCTGGAATTAAGTGAGGAGGTGAAGCATGAGCTTGACAGGATCAACAAGGACATCAGAGAGAAGTCAGAGCAGGAAGAACAGTATAGGCACAGGCTGGTGCGGGAAAGGAATAAGGCTGCCTATCAGAAACGGATGATGAATCCGGAATATAAAGCAAGGACAAGGCGGCTTATCGAAAAGGGTGGAACCGTGGAGCATTTCTATCCGGTAACGAAAGACCTGACCACCGAGGAGTTTTACGAGCTTGTTGAAGATTTACAGAAGGATCTCTCGATACAGGCAAAGCTAAATCAGGGAATGAAGAAGATCATTTCCAGGAGGGAGGCGATGGACGATGGCACTGTACCACTTCAGTCTGAAACATGTTAAGCGGAGCGAGGGGCATACTGCGATCGCTGCGGCGGCATATCGCTCCGGTGAAAAATTATATGACAGGTATTATGGCGAGATGCAGGACTATACGAGAAAAGGCGGTGTCATCCTGTCGGAGATCATGTTACCTGATTATGCTCCGGAAAGACTATCAGACAGGGAAACGCTCTGGTACGAAGTTGAAAAGCATGAAAACCGGAAAGATGCCCAGCTTGCCTACAGCTTCGATTTTGCCCTTCAGAATGAACTGACCATGGAGGAGACCATAGAAAGTGCAAGGCAGTTCATTAGCGAAAACTTTGTTGCAAAGGGAATGATCTGCGATATCGCAATTCATGATCCGGATAAGGGCGAGGG
>JAFVAA010000241.1 GCA_017476305.1 Lachnospiraceae bacterium | reverse complement strand
GATAGATCTTGTCTGCTTTTTTTACTTCTCGCCTGAGCTTCGCTAACAGCTCTCCTTTTCCCCGTATCGTAATATATTTCAGCTCAAAATCATGTTCCACGTCAATGCCAAGCTGGCTTTTCGGAAGATCACGAACATGTCCGTTTGACGCCACTACCTCATAGGAACTCCCCAAAAACCTTTTAATAGTCGTCGCCTTGGAAGGCGACTCCACGATCACAAGATTTTTTGCCATCTTTTTTCCCTGCCTTTTTCTGATTTCTAAATTTTAACTATAAAATAGTTGTTCCCAACCATTTCCACCGCCCCTTTTTTCTGTAAGGAAAGCAGGATTTCCATGAGTTTAGCAGGCTCTATCCGCACTTCCCTGCTAAGCGTAGAAATATGAATGGGTTCCAAACTTAAAATAGCATACACCATTTTTTCCGTGGTTTCAAGCATAATATTTGTTTTTTTCTTTCGCTCTATGAGATCCATATCTAAATAAATGCCCAGACCGTCCAGAATATCCTTTACCTCCGTCACCAGAACCGCACCACTTTTTAAGAGGGCATTTCCGCCCTCATATTGTGGATCAGATATCCCGCCCGGCACTACAAAGATTTCCTTTCCCTGCTCTAACCCGCACTCTGCAGTGATCAGGGAGCCGCTCCTTTTTCTCGCCTCGATGACCAGCACGCCGTCGGAAAGGCCGCTGATGATCCGGTTCCTGATGGGAAAATGAAAAGGAAGTGCCGGAGTCCCCGGCGGAAACTCTGAAATAACTCCCCCGTTCCCCTGCATTCTCATATACATTTCGATATGACTTCGCGGGTAACATACATCCACTCCTGTACCGAGCACGGCATACGTATGTCCTGTTTTCCACTGCATGGCACCCTTTTGGGAAAAAATATCGATTCCAAGTGCCATCCCGCTGATCACCTGCACTCCGTTTGCTGCAAGCTCATAGCCGAACCTTTCCGCGATCCTTCTTCCCGCAGCCGTAGCCTTCCTGGCACCCACCACCGCTACAGAGGGCTTTTCCGGATTCGGGAGCTTTCCCTTATAAAAGAGACCAAACGGCGCATCCGGTATCATCTTCAGCTTTTCCGGAAACTCCTCTTCCTCCCGGTAGACAAAATGAATCCCTTGTTTTTTCATTTCCTCGTAATCATTTTGTATCATTTCTGTTTTTTTATCCATCAGAAGTCTGTCGATATCTGAATTTCCTATATTTTCTATTTGCGCGAGCTGACACCTCTTTGCATGGAAAACAGCAGAACAGGAGCCAAAATATTCCAGCAGCTTTTCTATTTTTTTGCTGTACATCTCCGGAAGGCTGCACAGCCAGTATGCAAAAAGCTTTTCCTCTGTCTCTCTATGCTCAGCCATGAATCCCACCTCCCCAGTATTTTTTATCTACCATCCTGTAGAGCACCGCCTCTGCGATATGCGGCCGTTCGATCTGCAGGGAGCCGGAAAGGTCTGCAATGGTTCTTGCCACCTTCAAAATTTTATGATATACTCTGGCGCTTAATTCCAAAGAAGCAAAAATCTCTGAAATATATTCCTCCGCCTCCTTCGTGAGAGGACAATATCTCTCCAGCAGATTCGAAGGAATAGAGGCATTGTTCAAAAAGCTTTCTTTCGCATACCGTTCTGTCTGAACCAGATAAGCCTGCATTACTTTTTTTCTGATCTCTGCTGTAGTTTCCGTCTTTTCACTTTTCCGGCTCCCCCTGGTGCCCAAAAAATCCTGATAGTCCAGAGGCTGCATCTCCACGCACAGATCGATTCTTTCTAACATCGGTCCCGAAATCCTGTCTAAATAGCTGCGAATCTGCCAGTCTCTGCAGACGCATTTTCTCCTGTCCGGATAAAAGCCGCACTTGCAGGGATTTGTAGCCGCTATCAGCTGGCATTTGGCAGGATATCTGTAATTCCCCTCTGCTCTGGCGATATTGACATAGCCTTCCTCTAAAGGCTGCCTTAGGACTTCAATCGTTTCCCGCTTAAACTCTGCCAGCTCGTCCAAAAAAAGCACGCCCCCGCTTGCCAGACTGATCTCTCCCGGCTTCGGGACACGGCCACCACCTGCCAGTGCCTGTTTCGTGGTCGTATGATGAGGATCCCTGAAAGGACGTTCCCTTATGTAAGGCTTTTCCTTTGACAAAAGCCCTGCCACACTATAAATTTTCGAAATTTCCATCTGCTCTTCAAAGGTCATTTCCGGCAGGATTCCAGGAATCCTTTTCGCAATCATCGTCTTTCCGGAACCGGGCGGCCCGATCATCAAAAGATTATGCCTGCCCGCTGCTGCGATCAGTGCTGCCCTTTTGACAAAGTCCTGCCCGTAAACATCCTTAAAATCCAGAGGGTTTTCCCTTTCCATCCATCCATCCTATAGCAATAGGTAAGGCTTTGAAGTTATCTCCACCTTTTCCCCTGCTCTACACCGTACGTGACCCTTTCAGGTCATACGGCGTGCCATCATGCTCTGCAAATCATTATTGTCTAAACCCTACGGTAATCATAGTTGT
>JAFVAA010000240.1 GCA_017476305.1 Lachnospiraceae bacterium | reverse complement strand
GCGCAAATCCCATAGCTTCTCTCTTTTCCCTCTCCTCACGCATCCGGGCACGAAGCTCCAGGGATTCCTCCTGCTTTTTGGCATTCCAGGCCTTTCTCTCTTTATTTTTTTCAATCGCATGTTCCACATACTCCCTGGTATTCCGGGTGAGCGAATCCCCCCCTTCTTCCATGCTTTCACAGTCCTCACCACTTAGGATCGCAAGGTCTTCATTTGCTTTGCTCTGTGCTTTTGAAATATCCGTACTGTCCTTTCTCTGCTCCTCCAGCTCGTAGCCGTTTTTGACAGTCCCCCTGTTTTCTGTCTCAGCCTTTCCAAGCGTAATCCGGTCTGTCCTCCCGAAAAACGCTTCTTTTGCAGCCTGTCCCTTCTTCCCCGCTTCTAAGGGAAGAGGATTTCCTGCCTGTAAGCGGGAAAGATCGCCCTTTTCACCCACTTTGTTCCCATATACAGATATTTCATTTATATTCATACCGTTCAGCCTCCCCGTTTCCTTTCGTTCTCAGAATACACCTTATATTTTATTTCGGTCAAACCATATTTTCTCTTTAATCAATCCATTTTTTACAAAAAAATTACATATTTAATAGGATTTTTTTAAAATTTTACTTTCCACCACGCCATTCTTATGGTAGAATTGTGTCAGGATTGTGTAACCATGCAATTTATTTCATGTTTATGGAGGCATTTATGAGAAATCAGAAGTACGCGAAAGAAATAGAACTCTTACAGGAAGAACTTGATACTGCAAATGAGCTCTTACAAAAAGCAGAAAAAAATCGCGATGAGTACAAAAATAAGTATTTTCAATTCAAAGGAATATTCCAGAAGCAGACACACACCTTCTATCAGTACCAAAATCTGACAGACAGCAGCAGGGAGGCATTACAGGGAATTTTTAAAGGAGAATCCTTTGAGGAATTTCTGGCCTGCGGTGTACAGCCCGGAAATATTGATGCTTTATGGGAATTTTCCAGAAACGAAGCATTAAATGGGAACCAGACAGACATGACCATTTTAGGAGAGCTGATTCTGTACTTTGTTCATTTATATAATGGAACAAACGATTCGCCGGTACTTTCTTTTCTTTCTCCAGAGGTCGGAGAGGCATTTGACACCGATCAGCATATCCGTACCAGAGACAGCAAACCCGCAGGTGTGATCTCAGAAATCCTTTTGAACGGACTGACGAACGCCTATACCGGGGATGTCATCAAAAAAGCAGTCGTACGGATCAACTAAGGATCGGTAAGCGATACGGACCGGATAAGGAAGTACATAATAAACAGTTATCTTATTAAACATAAAGGAGCAGAGAATAGAATGGAAAACAGTATGAAGATTGCAACGAAACAAGTAGATACAATTGCCATTAGTGAGGATCTATTTCACGAGGTTGTCGAGGGGCACATTCCTGATCTTGTAGAAAAGCAAAAAAACAGCATTATGGAATTCTTTGACCACATGATGGACTATATCAAGGAACATACCAAAAAATCCGAATGGTTCTATATGGAAAACTGCGATCTGCTCTATCACAACGGAGTGGTAGGGCTTTTCCCGAACCCAAGACATTTTGAGATCGGGCACTGTTCTTTAAGCAGACCATATGATCCGGGCACCTTCCATAGTGAATTCGACCAGTATAACGGCTCTCTTATGACCTTGAATGAATTTAAACGGGCTTTTGCCGGAAAGTTCGATCAGATTTATGAATATATGCCAAATGAACTTTTAGATGGCTACTATACCATTATGGATTTCCATAAATCCATTCAGGCAGACGGAGTCAGGACCAAACGCTGGAGCGGTTTTTCCAAGACACACTCCTATCATATTCCGATTTATCGTCTGAATGGCATGGACAGCGAATCCATCCCCCCTTCCAAAACGATTTACTATTGGCTGGATAATGAACTGATTCCAAATGACTTTCCACCAGAGCTTCTGACCACCTATAAACATATTCTCTCTTTCTTTATAAAAAATGAGGATTGTTTTGAATTCCGGGGTGACCAGATCACCATTCGTGACGATATCATCTTAGATAATACGGAAAACGGAACCGCTTCCTTTTATAATGACGAAGCTTCCGAAAATTCTTTTATTTACGATGCCGAACAAAAGACTACCATTCTGGAAAATCTTTCTGACAGCACATTGGAAGAGGTAAAAATGCACCTTTTGAAGGCGGATGAGCGTCGTGCAGATTTTGACCAATATGACGAAAATATCCTGATCGATCCGAACCGCGGGCACTGGGGGCTCTGGCAGGAAAAGGAACATACGCCAAAATATGTGGCAAGGCTAAAGCAGCCTCTCATTGCCAGAAATCCGGCTGCTGATGTGAATTATGACGGAATCATCGGAATTGATTTTGGCACGAAAAGTACCGTAGTCGTATACCAGGACAATAGAGACCGTATCATTCCTATGCGTATTGGTACCAGTCACTTTTCTAAAAAGGCAAATTTAAAACAGTACGAAAACCCTACCGTGATGGAGTTGATCAATGTAAAACGCTTTATGGAGCTGTACCACCAAAAGGAAGGCAGACCAGATACACGTTGGGAGGATCTGACCATCTCACATAGTGCTGAAAACAGTCTGATGAACAGTATCAGCTATGATTACTATACATTCTTCAATGAATTAAAGCAGTGGGC
>JAFVAA010000239.1 GCA_017476305.1 Lachnospiraceae bacterium | reverse complement strand
TTTGTACAAAAGTACTTGACACTTTATACTCCTCTCGTATTACTCTAAGGAAGAGATACAGCAGATATTATCCTGCATTGACAACGATACCTCATCCGGTAAATGTGTATACTGTATCATTTGTCTTTTCGCCTACCTCGGGATTCGTGCAGGGGATGTTATACGTCTTAAGTTTTCTGATGTTGACTGGAACGCAGGTGTAATACATTTTACGCAGCATAAGACGGGGAATCCGCTTTCTCTTCCTTTATTAGACGAGGTAAAGTTTCCACTGCTGGATTACATCAAGAATGCACGGTATGAAAGTGCTGATCCCGAATACATTTTTACGACACTTTATGCACCGTATACACGTTTCCATGATACATCATCCGTCTTCCGTATGGTAGATAAGTGCATGCAGACAGCCGGAATAAACTATGAAGGACGGCATCATGGTCCTCATTCCCTGCGCCACAGTCTGGCTTCGAACATGATGTCAGAAAACGTTCCTATCAGTGCTATTGCCAACATACTTGGTCATTCCGGCACCAGAACTACAGAGGTTTATCTCACGGTGGATGAGACCCACTTGAAAGAGCTCTCACTGGAGGTGCCAAATGTCTAAACTAAAAGAAATGGACAGGCTTCCGAAGTTCAGCGGTCCCTTTAAGGATCTTATTCCTCAATACATTGAGTACAAACGGGCTCAAGGCAACAAAATATATCCTCCGTTCGTTTATCACCTAAGAAGAATGGACAACTTCTTTAAGGATATGGGAGTTTCCAAGCCGGAGATCACACGGGAAATGTATGATCAGTGGACAAAAATCATACCACCGGAAAAGGAATCGAACACCCAGAAGAGACAATCGACAATCAGGGGTTTTGCAAAATACCTTGTATCTATAGGCTATGATAACATTTATACCGGTTACGATGATACACGCATTTTTAAGAGGGACTTTATTCCTTATGTTTTCTCGCACGAAGAGATTGGCAGGATGTTTTCTGTCCTTTCAAGCCGGTGCGGAGACAATCCGTGCTATGATAATGATGCATTCCGTATTGCAATGCTCTTATACTACTGTTGTGGTTTGCGCAAGTCAGAGGCTCAGTCTCTTACAATAAAGGATGTTGATTTTGACACCGGGAAGATAACAGTTCTTCACGGAAAAAATGATGTCAGCCGCATCATTGTTGTCGCACACTCTCTGTTAATCATACTTCAGAAATACAGAGACAAGTATTTATCAAATGCTGATCCTGATGAAAACCTGTTTCATGGTCCCAGGAGCAAAAGATATACTGAATCCATGCTTTATCAGAAGTTCCATAACCTTTTAGATGAGGCGGGGATTCCACGCAGGGCAGATGGCGGCAGGCAGCGTCTTCATGATATGCGCCATACATTCTGTGTAAGAGCACTCGAGCAGATGCAGGAGAAGGGCTTTGATCTGTATACATCCCTGCCGCTGCTCTCAGTATACCTTGGGCACAAACACATAACTGAAACAGAATACTATCTGAGAATGCTTGATGAGCATTTTGGTTCCATACTGGCTAAAACTGCATCTTACAGCCCTGATATCTTCCCTAAATATGAGGAGGAAGGAGGTGCCCAAAATGAAAGGACAGAATGATTTTTCCTATCATCTGACAAAATATTTTTCGGATTATCTCCCGAATCAGGTGGCGGCATCCCCAAATACGATAATCTCTTACAGGGATACATTCGTGCAGCTTATGGGATTTTACAAGTCTGAATACGGTCTGCCGCCTGAAAAGTTGAGCTATAAGGAGTTCGATGCAGCGAAGGTAGAG
>JAFVAA010000238.1 GCA_017476305.1 Lachnospiraceae bacterium | reverse complement strand
ATGAAACAGAGGATTTAAAAAACTATGCGATTTCCGTTCATGCGCTAAAAGTACCTCGAAGACCATCGGTGCTGCTGCACTTGGCGAGCAGGCCTTAGAGCTGGAGCTTGCGGCAAAGGAGGGAAATATAGAGCTTGTACGGGAAAAGCACAGTGCTTTAATGGAGGATTATGAAAGGCTGATCAGAGAAATAGGGGAAGGGATAGAGTCAGAAAAATGAATATCTTTAATAAAGAAGAAAAAAAGGTCGAGTATCTGGAACTGATCTATGATTTGATTTTTGTATATATGGTAGGTAGAAATAATTCCCTGCTTTCTGTGGAGGACGGGTTTGTGAAGCCGGGGATGTCTGTGGCATATATACTGTGTACATTTGCGATTATACAGATTTGGAATTTTACTACGTTTTATATCAATATGTTTGGGAGGAACAGTCTCAGGGATCATATTTTTCTGTTTATCAATATGTACCTCATGTATTTTATCGGTGAGAGCACGAGACAGAACTGGGAGGCATATCAGACGCAGTATCATATTGCATGGGGCTTGATTTTAGTCAATATAGGGATTCAATATGTGATTGAGCTTCGGAATCATAAGGTGGATGTCTGGAACCGGGATATCATCCGTCGGATGGCAATTGCACTTTTTGGTGAGGCGGTTTTTGTGTTCATTGCAGCAATTCCGTTTGGTTACATGGGGGTAATTTTTTCTGCGCTGGCGATACTCAGTGGCATTATCCTGACTGCAGTCGGAAAGAAAACCAGCGTAGGAGGTCAGGTGGATTTTATGCATCTGACAGAACGTGCGATGCTTTATGTGGTATTCACCTTTGGGGAGATGATTATTGCCATTGCCTCGTATTTTAGAGGGGATGGCGGATTTCATCCGAATACGATTTATTTTTCACTGATGGCATTTTTAATCGTGGTCGGTCTTTTTCTAAGCTATGGTGTGGTCTATGACCATCTGATTGACAGGGAACTGGAGGATGATGGTCTGTTGTATATGGTAATGCACATTTTTATTTTATTTGCATTAAATAACATTACGGCGGCACTGGAGTTTATGCGGGAGGAAAAGGTCGATCTTTTGCCAAAGGTACTGCTTTTGGTATGCTCTATCGTGGGATATTATCTGTTTTTATTCAGTACGAAGCGGTATGCGAAAAAGCGGTGCCAGTTCGACAGGGGCTTCCTCGTGAAAATGGTTCTTCTGACAGTTTGTTTCGTTGCATTTATGATTGTCTTTCGAAAAATCATGATGCTTAATATTTTGATTACGGTACTCTATGTGTTTACTGTGTTTGGAGTTCTGTGCTCTGCCCGGACAGATGAGGAAGCATAAGGAGGAAAATGTATCTGTTCAAAAAGGAAAGGATGCGTCAGGAGGAGTAAGAATGCAGGAGAGATTAGAACAGCAGCTTCGGTTTGCACTGGAAATCGATAAAGAAAAAAATGTATTCAGGCAGACACATCTTTCAGAGCACGGCAGAAATGAGAATGATGCGGAGCATGCCTGGCATATGGCGATTATGGCATATCTTTTAAGAGAGTATTCCAATGAAACGGTGGATATTTTAAAGGTCATGCTGATGTGCCTGATTCATGATATCGTGGAGATCGAGGCAGGAGATACGTATGCTTATGATACGGAGAATCTAAAGACGCAAAAAGCCAGAGAGGATGCTGCAAAAGAGAAAATCTTTTCGCTTTTGCCTGCAGATCAAAAGGAGGAGATGATTTCTCTCTTTGATGAGTTTGAGGCATACGAGACAGCAGAAGCGAGGTTTGCCCATGCGATGGACAATTTACAGCCGCTCATTTTAAATCACAGTAACGGCGGGGCAGATTGGAAAAATCATGAGGTGACTGCAGAGCAGGTCTATGGAAGGCAGTCAAAGACGAAGCTTGGTTCAGAAACGCTT
>JAFVAA010000237.1 GCA_017476305.1 Lachnospiraceae bacterium | reverse complement strand
TAAAAGCGAAAATGAAATTAATACAAAACTTCTTAGGAATGAACAACTTACTATTATAATGATTGCACATAGACTTAATTCTGTAAAAAATTGTGACAGAATTGTTGTTGTAGAAAAAGGGCAAATAGTAGGTGATGGTACACATGAAGAACTCCTAAGAGAAAATCTTCCGTACAAAAATTTATGGGGGCAAATATAGTGCTTAAAATAAAAAAATGCCATAGTAGGTACTTCTAAGATATTTTCTTTCTATCATAGTACATAAGAAAAAGTGATTACAAAATAGGATTTGTATCAAGTAATTTTACTACTTTGCTCCTGAGTTTGTTTTTTTATAAAATTATGTAGCAGGCCAGAGGATTTTGTGCTATGATAGGATTAGTCGGCACACCGGAGATTTCTAAAACACCGGTTCACAGGGACGAGGTATTAAGGGAAAATGAGGTGTTTGCCGATACGGATACTGAGAGGATTGAAGGGTGCACTTGTCTATTGGCATAGCACCCTTTGCTAAAAGGGTGCAAACGTACCTTTGGTGCTCTAGATGCCGACCGGATTTACATGTTTACATTTGAAAATATGACCTATGAGGGAACTATAAGGGTTGCACGTATGTGGACATATTATGAGGAAATGGAAAAAAATAAAGGGGATTTTATGAAAAAATTCAATGTGACCGGACTTTGTATTCCGGAAAAAAATTATATGGTGAATATTTCAAAAAAATTAGAGCAGATTACTGACATGATTCAGGATGAGGAGTATTTTACCATCAATCAGGCAAGGCAGTATGGGAAGACCACGACCTTATATCTTCTGCACCGAGCTTTGCGGGAGGATTATCTGGTACTGAATATCAGCTTTGAATCAGCAGATGAGTATTTTGCCTCTCCGTTCATTTTTGTGCAGGGCTTTTCTATGGAAATTCTGGAAGCCATGGAGCGGGAGCATGCGTCTGAGGAACTTTTAGCGGAATGGTCGAAGCCCTTTAGTGAGACATTTCCAATGAAGGATTTAAGCCGGAGGATTACACATTTATGTGACAGGTCAGAGAAGGGGGTGCTCCTTTTTATTGATGAGGTGGATAAAAGCTCGGATAATCAGATTTTTTTAAACTTTCTTGGTATGCTTCGGAATAAATATCTGGCGGCAAGAGCGGGGACAGATCAGACCTTTCAAAGTGTGATTCTTGCTAGTGTGTATGATATTAAAAATTTAAAATTAAAAATCAGACCGGAGGCAGAAAGGAAATATAACAGTCCCTGGAATGTTGCGGCTGATTTTAAGGTGGATATGAGCTTTTCTGCAGATGAGATTGCCACCATGCTACATGACTATGAGAGGGATCACCAGACGGGAATGGATATCAGGGAAATCAGTGAGGAGCTGTATCGTTGTACCGGTGGGTATCCTCTTTTAGTGAGCAGATTGTGTAAATGGATTGATGAGGATGGAAATAAAATCTGGACGATGGAAAATCTCAAAAATGCACAAAAAGAGCTTTTAAGAAAGAGAAATGTACTTTTTGATGATTTGATTAAAAATGTAGAGAATCATCCGGATTTGAAAGAGTTGATAAGTAACATTTTATGCGACGGAGTAGAACAGGGGTATAATCCTCTCGATTCCGTTATGCAGCTGGGAACCTTATTTGGTATTTTTGTAGAAAAAAATGGAAAAATCGCCATTTCAAATCGGATTTTTGAAATCCTATTATACGATTATATGATTAGTATGAGAGAGCGTGAGAGCAGAGCCTCCGCAGGTGTTGAAGCTCTAGGCTTCATAAAGGATGGCAGGCTTGACATGCCTCTGGTGCTAACCCGTTTTCAGAGCCTTATGAAGTCGGAATACCGTACAGAGGATGAAACTTTTTTAGAGCAGCAGGGCAGACTTCTGTTCCTTTGCTTTCTCAAACCGATTATCAACGGAACCGGTTTCTATTATGTAGAGCCGGAAACACGAAACAGTACACGGATGGATATTGTGGTGAGCTATGGGGGAGAGGAGCATATTATCGAATTAAAAATCTGGCATGGAGATTCCTATAGGAAAAACGGTTTGCAGCAATTAGAAGGCTACATGAATAGCCGGGAAGCGGAGTGTGGATATTTGGTCAGCTTTTCCTTTTCGAAAGATAAGGAATACACGAGTCACTGGCTGGAACAGGACGAAACCCGGAAGAAAATTTTTGAAGTTGTGGTGTGAGCGTGTAACCACCAGAGATGCCGATTTGACTTTAAAATTTCATAGGTGTTGACTTTAAAATTTCTGTATTGTAAAATTCATAGAAACGGCTAAAAAATGAGTAAATTATTTTCCTGTGGTTTCTTATGATGGCTGAATAGAATCTCTATTTAGGTTTCGGAGGTATGTAGTATATGATAAAATAAAAACACTACCCCCTTTTTTCAGATGGTATCAAAAGGCAGGGGGGATTGCTGGTACGAGATGGTCGTGACGATAGAGCTGCTGTTTGGAAACGCCCTTTGGTGCACGTAGCTGCTTTATCAAATATTTGAAAATAGGAATCAGGAGGAGCATTGTGGATTATTTATATCGCATTTTTTATATCGTGCTTTCTTTGGGAGTTTTGATGATAATACTTCTTCCGGTTGTGCTTATTTTTCGATTTTTAGTGAGAAGCTGCGAAAGAAAGTATATGATGTGGCAGTGGAAATTACTTTTTCTAAGAAGTGTCTGTCCGTTTTTTATGTCCAGCATGTTCTGTTTTATGCCGGTATGGAACAGACGTTTTTATGTATTTTTGGGGAATCTGGGGCTCACCCTGAGGGAGAAAAAGGGTGTGATTTTTAGTGTGTCCGATGTATTTACCTACAGGATTTTCGTCACACAGGGCTTTAAGATATGCAGCATTCTCTGGCTTTTTGGTGTACTTCTTTTTTTGCTGTTTCAGTTATATAATAAATTTCGTCTGACGATGACATTTGCGACAGCAAAGGAGCTGGGCGAAGATATCTATGAGGTTTCTTCGATTCATCTGCCTGTGCAGACGGGAATTTTTCATAAAAGCTGGTTTCTCCCACCGGAGTTTCATGCGTCTGAGCTCAAATGGCTGATGAAGCACATGGAAAACAGAGGAGCAGAGCCGTTAAAGCGGGTATTTCTGATGTTTATTTTTGCGATTCACTGGTTTAATCCGGTGATGTGGCTTTACTATTATCTGTGGAGCCAGGATAATGAGATTCATGCGGACGAGCGTGCCGTGTATCATGGCAATATGATGCGGCGCAGGGAGTATGCGCAGAGCATCATGAATTTTCGCCGGCGGATCTATTCGCATAGAAATGCAGCAGGTGTTTTTGAAGAGGATAAGGTTTCCGATAATTTCGGAATTTATGTGGTATATGAACGTGACACGGAGAAGCGTGCCAGACGGATGATGTATCAGAAGTGGGACGGCATGGGAAGGAGATTTTTTGCAAAAACTCTGGTTTTGGGTGTTTTGGCATATTATTTCCTTCTGGCTCCGCTAAATAAGGTATGGGCTGGAGGTACGTGGAAGGCAGATTTGGAACCGGAACAGACGGTAGAAAAAACTGCGGATAAGATTCAGATAAAAAAGCGGGAAGTCATCGCAAACGCGGATGCTATGTCGCCGGAGGGACTTAGCCGAATTTTACAGCTGGAGATGAAAAGCGGCGGAAGCAAGGATGAGGATGGATTTGATGGAGATTTTACACTGGTGATGTATGACCAGCTCGAAAATAAACTTTCCTATCTTGATATGAATACGATTTTTAGTCATTCGATGAAATCCTCCTATCATTTTTCAAACGACCTGATCCTATATGTGGCAGATTACAATGGCGACGGGAAACAGGAGGTCACACTGGGACAGCGGATGATTCCGACGCAGAAGGAATTTTCAGAGCTGGTAGGGGATGAAAAGAAAACGGTGGATGATTACGAAGTATACCAGTACTCCATCATCAGTCTGGATACGAATCAGCTGATCCTTTTAGGACAGGAAATTTATTCTGTGACGGAAAAGAACGACCAGAGTTCACTTCCACCGACGGAGTCCATCACCTTTGAAAAGGTGGAGGGTGTCAATGGGCTTTTTGCTGTGAATTTTGCAGGGAAAAAGAAATATTATGAGTGGATCTCTGCAGAAGGAAACTACGAGGAAAAGGAATATACGGCTGAGGAGATCGAGGCAAAGCAGAACGGAACGGATACGACAGAAATCGGGAAGGCAGGAGAGCATACCTTGGAGGATGCTGGTGGGGACACGGCAATCCTGGTTTCGACGGAGGTGGATAATACCTCTAGTGAAGCAATCCAATCGGTCATCCTTTCACCGCGAAAGAGTCAGAAGCGGTTAGAGGATGTCAAGGGGTATTACTGTGACCTGTTCTGGGCACCATCCCTCAGCTCCGGAACGGAAGACCGCTATGCGGTACTTTTATACAATGGAGTGAAGTCGCGGACCTTCGTGATCTATGATGTAAAGGAGCGCTCTGTCTACTACAGGCAGGAGGATGGCGCGAGGGAGCTTGGGAAGCTTTTTAAACAGTACAATGAGGATGGAATTACCTTCCATGATGGCGGCGTGGTTCTATACGATCTTTCTGAGAAAAATGAGGATACGCTAAAGATTGATTTTTATGCGATGGCAGATGGAAAGATCAGTATAAAGGGGAGCTACGAGTACAATGTGAAGAAAAAGCTGGCAGCCAATTTGAGGTTTTCCCAGTCGATTGATGCAGATGCAGAGAAGGCAGCACCGACGCCGGATATCGAAGGGATTATTGAGCCTGCGGGCAGCCCGAAGGGTGAATAGGGGAGTTTTGATGAAATAGAGCTTTAGGGAAAAGAAAGTCACATTTTTTTAGCAGCTTCATATAATGATAGGGACAGAGTGAAAATTTGAGACCTGGGAGGACTTGTTTTGAGAGAGGACTGCTATAACAAAGGGAGTATGCTCACCTTTCCCTTAGAGCTTACGGAGCTTGACGGTGAGAATTACTTTTCAAATAAGGAGTATTTATATCCAAGAGAGGTTTTGGAAATTCAGCAGGTGGTGGAGGAGTACTGCGACCGTATGGAGTATGATGGAAGTGTGATGTATGATGAATACCCGGATAAGGCTCTGGTAGAGCGTATGGCGGGGCGAATCTGTGAGGACAGGAAGTGCAGGAGACGGCAGGGGATTGATGACTCATGGATGAAGGCACTGGTGCAGGTGCTTTTATGTGGAGAAATGTCTTTCCGCAGAGAGCGGAGACATCATCATAAGCGGAATATGAGGAGATAGCGAACATCCCTGGCAGCAGGGCGGCTTATAAAAGTGCCTGATATATTTCACGCTTTGGCACACCACGGTCCTTAGCCACCAGCTTCATAGCTTCTTTCTTCGGAGTGCCCTGATCCGTATAGAGCTTTACGTGATCGGAGATAGACATAGAATCCCATTTTCTTCGGTCTTTTTCATCGAGGATTTCCTGTGAGATTCCCTCGATGACGAGCACATATTCCCCGCGGGGGGCATTTTCTTCAAAAAAGGCGAGTGCTTCCCGGAAGGTGGTTAAAGTAACCGTTTCATGAAGCTTTGTGAGTTCCCTGCATATCGTGAGTTTTCGATTACCGAGAGCAGAGTTTAGCTCTTCAAGCGTGGCTCTGATATGATGCGGGGACTCATAGAGAACGATAGTGCGGGTTTCTGTTTTTAGTATTTCCAGGATCCGTTTTCTCTCCTTTTTATCCGGCGGGAGAAATGCTTCAAAGGAGAAACGTCTGGTCGAAAGCCCGGAAAGCGTCAGTGCCGTGATACAGGCACAGGCTCCCGGTAATGAGGTGACTGTGATACCTGCAGCATGTGCCCTGCGTACAAGCTCCTCCCCCGGATCGGAAATCGCAGGCGTACCGGCATCCGTAACCAAAGCAATATTCGTTCCGTTTTGCAGCTTTTCCACGAGAATATCTGCCTTTTCGAATTTATTATATTCATGATAGCTGGTTAAAGGGGTTTTAATATCAAAGTGATTTAGGAGACGGAGGGTGTTTCTCGTATCTTCGGCTGCAATCAGATCTGCGGACTTTAAAGTATTTAAGACACGAATGGTAATATCCTCCAGATTTCCGATGGGGGTTGCACAAATATATAAGGTTCCTGGCATGATTTTCTCCTTTCTGCTACTTTCGAAATCCATCGGTCCTGTAAATGTCTAAGAGCTGGTCAGTATACACATTTGGTGCCTGGTATACGATGATCGGCGGTTCTGTCTTTAACATAGGGTTCCCATCCTTGATTCCTTCTAAAAGCACCATATTTGGCTCCTTGTGGATATATGGATGTACCATGCACATCCGTTTCGGCTCCAGATGATAGCTGCGGAAGATTTCAAAGATTTCCACCAGCCGATGCGGGCGGTGGATCATAAAAAAGCTTTTTTTCGGCTTCAATAGAAGCGATGCCTCGCGCACTACATCCTCTAATGTGCAGAGAATTTCATGGCGGGCGATTGCTTTCGGAAGTCCGGGATTTTTCAGTCCATGTTTATCATTCATATAAGGTGGATTCGAGAAGACGACATCGTAGCTTCCCTTTTTAAAAATAGAAGAAGCCGACTTTATATCTCCCTCCGTAATTTCGATTTTATCTGCAAGTCCGTTCAAAAGGACGCTCCGCTTTGCCATATCGACACTTTCCCTCTGTATTTCCAAAGCATCGAAATGACGGGCTTTCTGCTTTGCAGTTAAAAGAATTGGCAGAATTCCGGTTCCAGTGCCCAAGTCCAAAGCCTGTCCATTTTCCGGAATCATTACAAAATGAGATAAAAGTACGGCATCCATACCAAAACAAAATTTATCCGGGTGCTGAATGATAAAATAATCCTTTATCTGTAGGTCGTCTAATCGTTCTCCATCCCTTACATATGCTTCTTTTTCCATGCTGATCTATTTCCCCTTGAAGCCTCCGCGATTTCCTCTATGGGCATTTCTGCTATTGTTTCGATAGGAGGATTTATGGTCTTCCGGTTTCTGCTCCTCCCGTTTCTCCTGATCCGGTTTTTGGTTGTTTTTATTGCTGTAGGAATTGTGAAAGGAACGGCCGTTTTTAGGTTTTCTGTCATAGCGATGATTGTTATTATGACGTTTCCTTTGCTCATGTCTCGGTTCTTCCTGCTCGCTCTCTGCGGCATCCTCTAAATCCGAAAGCTCCATTTTTTCCAATTCATATATGGCATTTTCATCTAATTCCTCATCTGGAAGTGTCATGCCTACAGGAGTGTCGCAGCGGTTCTTTCTGGAGTCGAATTGCAGTTCATTTACTGCGTATTCCTTTACCTCTTTTTCATCATTTTCATTTGAGATCAGAACCTTTACTAACTGTTTTAGCACGCTGACGCTCTGTACCTCGCCTTCATATCCATCAAAGGTCTTTACGGACATCCCCACATGAGGAAGCGTACTGTTCAAATATTCATAGACCTCTTCCTCGTTTTTCAGACAGCACATCAGTCGTCCGCACATACCGGAAATTTTCGTCGGATTGAGCGAAAGATTCTGCTCCTTTGCCATTTTAATGGAAACCGGTGCAAAATCGGAAAGGAAGGTG
>JAFVAA010000236.1 GCA_017476305.1 Lachnospiraceae bacterium | reverse complement strand
TTTTCACGCTCTGCCTTCATCTGCTTTTCCATCGCATCCTGAATCGCTGCAGGTGGAATGATATTCTTTAACTCCACACGATTCACCTTGATTCCCCATGGATCGGTCGCAGAGTCTAAAGAAGCACGCATTTTTGTATTGATCGTCTCACGGGATGTCAGAGTTTCATCCAGCTCCAGTTCACCAATGATGTTTCGAAGAGTCGTCGCTGTCAGATTTTCAATCGCCACAATCGGATTTTCCACACCATACGCATAAAGCTTCGGATCGGTAATCTGGAAAAAGATGACCGTGTCGATCCGCATCGTAACATTATCCTTCGTGATCACAGGCTGCGGTGCGAAATCTACGACCTGCTCTTTTAAAAGCACTCTTTTTGCCACGCGGTCATTGATCGGCATTATCAGATGCACGCCCACTCCCCAGGTTGCCTGATAACCGCCCAGGCGCTCCACCACATATGCCTTTGCCTGTGGTACCACGTTAATCGATGATAAAAGCACAATCACCACAATCACTAAAATAATAATACCAAAAATTCCAATTCCTCCTGCTGCACCCATAATTTTTACCTCCTGATTTTCCATTACTTTTCTGCTACAACAGCATGAGCACCTACGATTTCCTTCACCACCACCTCGGTATCCTTAGAAATAATCGTATCTGCTTCTCCTCTGGCTGTCCATTCCATCCCGTTTAAAAGGATTTTTCCTCTTTCGTTCCTGTTATCAATCTCCTCTAAGACCTTTCCGGTCTTTCCGACCAGCTCATCCACGTTGGTCTTTGTCCTGGACTTGTTTAAATACTTTTCTGCAACCGGTCTGGTAAAAATCAATAAAACAATAGACACCACCAGACAAAGAATGATCTGAACCACCAGACTGGCACCCAGGAAAGCTGCCAAAAAACCCACCAGGCATCCTCCGGCAAACCATATCGATGTCAGACCAAGCGTAATCATCTCCAGCACGATCAAAACTCCTGCTGCGATCAGCCAGTAAATTTCCATAGCCGCACCCCTCCTTCCTCACATCTGCTGTATTAACATAAAATTCTTCCTTGGCAAACCCAAAATTACAGTTCTGACCGTTCCCTACTGATATCTTTAACGATAAAAAATATCACGCCTTGTGAACTCATACATCAGAATCGCCGCAGCTACTGCATCATTCAGGGACTCTAATTTTCCAGCCATCGGGATTCGCACTGCTGCACTCAGATGCTTCCTGACTTCTTTTGAAATCCCATTTGCCTCATTTCCTATCACAATTCCTGCACCGTTACTGTAATCAGGTTCATCATACCGGACACTTCCCTCCATCATGCATCCATAAACCTTAATATTCTCATTTTTCAGTCTGTTTATCACATCGGGAAGGCTTTCCACATAGCAGAAAGGAACCCGCAAAACAGAACCCATCGTAGCCCTTACCACCTTTGGATTAAACAGGTCTACAGACTCTTTGGAAAGAATCACGGCACTCATCCCGGCACCCTCTGCAGTCCGCATGATCGTGCCTAAATTCCCGGGATCTCTTAAATCGTCTAAAAGTAAAAAACGTTTTTTTTCCTCCTGCAGAATCTCTGAAAGAGAATACTCCGGCATTTCTGCCAGACCTAAAATTCCCTGCGGCGTAACCGTCTCTGCCATCGCTTGAAAAACAGAATCAGAAACCACCTCAAACGGAAGCCTCCCTGACATCTGTTTCACTCTTTTCTCCTCATTTCGTAAAACAGACTCCGAAACATACCCTTTCTTTAGCTTTCCCACGGAATACGCTTCCTCTACGAGCTTCATCCCCTCTACTACGAAGGTCTTTTCCTTTCTTCGCTCCCTCGCCGATTTCTGCAGCTTTAAAAGCTCCTTGATCTGCGCATTTCCCTCACTCGTAATCATTCAAAACTCCTCATACTATCAACGTTATTTATACTGATGTCATTCAACTAACTATATAAAGCACTGTTTCCGTCCATAACTCTCCAAACAGGCGAAGAAATCCGCCTTTGCTTTCTTCTATGTGAATCATTTATGATTCGCTATGCACTCTGATTCATCTTTTCTAACTTCGCCGTCTGGTCTGCCACGATGATATTCTGCAAAATCTCCGTCAAATCCCCTTCTAACACCTCATTTAACCTGTGACTGGTAAATTTGATCCTGTGATCCGTCACACGTCCGTGCGGGACATTATAGGTTCGTATTTTCTACGAAGGGTCTCCCGTTCCCACCTGACTTCTTCGCTCTGCTGCCTGCTCACTGTTTGCCTTTTCCTGCTCCATATCATAGATTCTCGAACGCAGCACCTTCATCGCCTTATCCTTATTCTTCAACTGTGACTTTTCATCCTGACAGGTCACGACGATTCCCGTTGGAATATGCGTGATACGGACTGCAGAATCCGTCGTATTGACACACTGACCTCCGTTTCCTGATGCACGGTAAACATCAATCTTACAATCATTCGGATCCACGTATACCTCTACATCCTCTACCTCCGGCATAATCGCCACTGTCGCCGTAGAAGTGTGGATTCTCCCGCCGGACTCTGTCGCCGGAATGCGCTGTACACGGTGTACCCCGCTTTCATATTTTAACTTCGAATAAGCACCACTTCCGATTACCATAAAGACAATCTCCTTAAAGCCGCCGATTCCGTTTTCATTCGCACTCATCACTTCCACTTTCCAGCGCTTGCTCTCCGCATATTTCGAATACATACGGAAGAGATCCGCTGCAAAAAGGGCTGCCTCATCCCCCCCGGCACCACCGCGGATTTCCACAATCACATTTTTTTCGTCATTCGGATCCTTTGGAAGCATCAGGATCCGAAGCTCCTTCTCGCATTTTTCCACGGTCTGCTTACACTCGCTAAGTTCTTCCTTTGCAAGCTCTTTCATCTCTGCGTCCGTCTCCTCCTCTAAAAGAGCCAGACTATCCTCCACCCCTTCTTTTGCCTTCTTATACTCTTTAAATTTTTCCACAATCGGTGTTAATTCATTCTGCTCTTTCATCAGTGCCCGATACTTTTCCTGATCACTGATCGTATCCGGATCCGTAAGCTCTATATTGATCTCCTCTAATCTTCTGACCAAATCTTCTAACCTGTCAAACATCATATTCCTCCATTCTGACCGAAAACCACCCGGTCAAATCCTGCATAATCCTTTTTACATACTATATTTATAAAACCGGCTGCCTGCAGCATGCCGGTAACTGCCTCTCCCTGATCATATCCGATTTCAAAAAACAGCCATCCCTGTGGTTTCAGAAAACCTTTCCCCTCTAAAATGATGCGATGGTAAAAGATAAGCCCATCCTCGCCTCCATCCAGGGCAAGCCTCGGCTCATGATCTCTCACCTCCTCCATCAAGCCTTCCACAATTTCCGTGGAAATATACGGCGGATTGGATACGATGATATCAAAGGTTCCGGAAATCTTCCCAAAAAGATCGCTTTTCAGGAAAGATACCTCTGCCTGATTTCTCTCTGCGTTTTTCCGCGCTATTTCCAATGCCTGCTCCGAAATATCCGTCGCCAGACAGAAATCCGGATTTCCAAGTACGGAAAGAGAAACCGCAATACAACCGGAACCGGTACACAAATCAAGCACGCTCTTTTCTGATACATATGGAAGTGCCGTCTCCACTAAGATCTCTGTATCCATCCTCGGAATCAGCACATGCTCATTGACAAGAAAGGAAAGACCCATAAACTCCTGTTCTCCTATAATATACTGCAGCGGAATATGAGAAGCCCGCCTCTCCAGTAAGCTCTGATATGTCCTAAGCTCCTTTTCGGAAGGTCTTTCCCTCTCCTTTACGATATATTCTGCCCGGTTCATCTCCAAAAGCCATGAAAATAAAAGCCAGCTATCTGTCGCTGCTTCCTCACGGCAAGCCTCGGAAAGAAATTTCTCCCCCCTCTTTAGCATCTCTCTATATGTACT
>JAFVAA010000235.1 GCA_017476305.1 Lachnospiraceae bacterium | reverse complement strand
CAGGAGGCTTCTTATGAACACAGCTAAAAAAAAACTGATCTTCTTTGATATCGACGGAACCATCGTCACAGAAACCGGAGACCTCTCCGACCGCTACATTCCGGAGTCTTTTTCCGTCACCCTGGAAAAACTGCAGGCAAATGGACATCTCTGCTTCATAAACACAGGACGCTCCTATGCCGAGGTCGAAGAAAAGCTCCGGAAACTTCCATTCGACGGCCTGGTCTGCGGCTGTGGCAGTTATATCATGCTCCATGACAAAATCCTGTTCCATAAGACGCTTCCCACTGCTTTAAGAAAAGAGCTCCTGCATGATCTGAACGCTTTTCATCTGGAATGGCTGTTAGAGGGCAGTCGCTTCATATACTACAGCAGCAGGAAATATACCACACATATCGGAGATTTCATGAAGGACCATCTCGCTCTGATTCCGGATGCCGTACGGATCCTCCCGCCGGAAACGGATATAGATTTAGACTTTGATAAGCTCTGTATCTGCCTGGGAAAGAATAATCAGTTTAAAGAATTTCATGAAAAGTATAAAAACACGCTTACGTTCATCGACCGTGGAAATAATTTTTTCGAAATCACGCCGCTCCATGTATCAAAAGCAAGCGGAATACAGTTTTTAGAAGATTATTTTCACATGGACAGAAAAGACACCATTTCCGTCGGAGACAGTACCAATGACCTTCCGATGCTTACATACACTGCATACAGTATATGTATGGGAAATGGTGCCAAAGAGCTCTTTGATATCGTAGACTATGTAACCGATTCCGTGAAAGAAGACGGAATTCTTCATGCCATGCAGCATTTAAAACTCATCTGATCTCATGCCTGGAGCATTTCGTTCACTGCATCCAGTGCCCCGTCATAATCAAACTCCTGTATACAGGAATTGATTCTGGCCAGGCCGTCCATATAGGATGCATCTGCTCCGGCACTCATCTTGTCCAGGATTTCTGTAATCTCGATAAATTCAAAATCCTCAATATGCTGCTTGAGCTCCATCAGATTCCTGGTGAACTCTGAGTCAGAGATGGTATTTCCCGAAAATTCCTGTGCCTTTAACTCTGCATACCGGTCTGCAGCCGCTGCAATCGAAGCATTTAATGTTTTCGCCTTCTCTAAAAAGACATCCATATTTTCTTCGATTGGAGCAATATCTCCTGCTTTCGCAGCAAATTCCAACGTTTTTGCCTCCTCTGCCATCTCATCCGCTGCTATATTTAAGAAAATTCCCTTTAAGCTGTGAAAATGAAGGGAAAATCTGTCAAACTGCTTTGTCCCTTTGATAGATTCCAAAGCGGTGCAATTCTCCTTTACATTTTTCACACATACCGGCAAAACCTTCATATAGCTTTCTGCACTCCCGGTCATAAGCTCAATCCCCTTTTTATAATCAACACCCTCGATATCCTTAAAAATATCCTCCAGATTAATCTTTTCCCCGCCAGCTGCTTCTTCTGTATTATCTATGGAGATTCCCATATCCTCTAACATTTTCTCTAAAAGCTCCTGCTTGACCGGCCGCTCCAAAAGCTGCTCGACCTCTACAGTCGCGAACTCATCCCTCACATCCTGGTTTGGATTCGACGAAACCCCGAT
>JAFVAA010000234.1 GCA_017476305.1 Lachnospiraceae bacterium | reverse complement strand
TAACTCTGACAGTATCGGAGTGCAGTGAGTTTCACAATTTGGGTGAATTTTATGAGAATATCCCCACCGTGGAGGAAGCTGTCACAATCTGGAAACAGATACCACCGGAGCGTATGAACGGTATCCCTGCAATCGGCATCAGCGTACACAGACCGGGCGAAGAAAAATATATGGACGATGAGGCTGACCTTTTATCAGGAAACAGGATTGACCTTGATATATTGCAGTATTTACCGGGCATTACCAGTGAGCCGAAAGCGATGGGGATGATAGCGGAGCTTGTGGCGAAGTTTCCGGATATGGAAATAGACGGTGTGATGTCGGAGGATATGGAAAAGACGGTATGGGAAAAGCGTATGCCGGATCTGGAACCGTCCAAGCAGCTTGCCGTGGAACTTGACCGCCTGCTGTATGACTATGATACCGCTTCATACCATGACAGTACCCGCAATATGACGGAAAACGTGGCAGAACTGAGTGAGTTGATTGAAAAGGGCGAAACGGAGCATTTGACTACATGGCTGAATGAGATTGTTTCTGAGGGAGCTGTACCGGAGGAAGCGGAACGGGCAAAGGAGCTTCTTGAAAAGCTGACAGAATACAAGCCGCTTGCAAAGGTTGAGGAGCTTGAAGAACAGAATTATAACATGATTGACAATGTGCTGAATAACGGTTGTGAGAAATTCAACAAGGAAGAAGCAAAAAAAGAGCAGGAAAAGCCGCAAGGCAGACTGTCCCTGAAAGCCCGCCTTGCGGAGAAAAAGGCACAAATAGCCGGACAGGGACAAAAACGTGATGAACAGGAAAATGCAAAGAAAACACAGAGGGAGATGTAAGAATATGAATCATAATTTTACCGTGGAGGAAGCAAATTTAATCTGCATATTTGCAAGAGAGAATAAGAATGAGGTCATAGAGAGCATTGTTAGGGCTTTGCCATACCTTGATGATTCGGATATGGAGGAATTGTCCCGCAAGGTAATCGAAAAGCTTCAGAGCATGACGGAAGAAGATTTTAAGCAGCTTGAACTTATTGAAATTGAAGCAGAGTAAGACAATGAAAAAAGGCTTACTTTCCCCGTTAAAGTACGGGAAGGTAAGCCTTTTTTGTGCCTACTCTTGCATATTAAAAAGTATATCTGACAGAAAGTATTTTGAATAAATTCTATGATTATGTTTGTGGATTTACAAAGCGTATATTGTGTAATAAAGAGTAATTGAAAAAAGTAATTTTTATTGTTGATATTGTTCGTTCAAACGGATATAATATGCAATATACATAAGGAGGTCAGAAATGTTTGAATATATGACAGCACAAGAAGCCGCAGAGCATTGGGATATATCAGTGCGGCGGGTACAAAGACTTTGCAAGGAAAATCGGATAGATGGTGTATTAAATATAAATCGAGTGTGGCTCATCCCACGAAATTCAAAAAAGCCCGTTGATAAAAGGAGAAAGGTTGCGAATAATGGAGAATAGAATTTTATTATTAGAAGATGATGTAAGCCTGATAGATGGACTGAAATATTCATTAAAGAAAAATGGCTTCGAGGTTGAGTTTGTTCGTTCTATACAAGAAGCTCTGGCTTGTATAACAGAGATAGATAAATACGATATGCTTATTCTTGATGTCACATTGCCTGATGGATCAGGTTTTGAGGTATGTGAAACGGTACGAGGGTATGGGAATAAGATACCAATTATTTTTCTGACAGCCTCAGATGAGGAAGTTAGCATTATTCGTGGTTTGGATTGTGGTGGTGATGATTATATAACAAAACCATTTAAATTGGGCGAATTATGTTCACGCATTCGGGCATTATTGCGGAGGGCAGGATTATCTAATCAGGAACCGGGAATAACTATTGAGTGTGGTGACATTAAGATAGACCTTTTAGGCAGCCGTGTTTTATTAAAAGGAAAATTGTTAGAGCTTACAGCAGCCGAATATCGCTTAATATGTCTGTTGGTGAAAAACGCAAATCGTATTATTACAAGAGAACTAATTTTAGATGAATTATGGGACAGTACCGGAGATTATGTAGATAACAATACACTTTCCGTTTATGTGCGACGTTTGCGTGAAAAGATAGAAGCAGACCCGTCACATCCGGAACATTTACTGACTGTCCGGGGATTTGGCTATCAATGGAAAGAGGTGAACGAATGAGCTTTTTATATGATAAATCTGCCCGCCGGTATTGCATTTTTATTCTGTCTTTTTTGGTACTGTTTTGGGTGGCAGGCATAAACATGATGAACAAGCAGGTTAATTTTACAAAAGAAACATTTTTATCATATGACAATGCGGTTGCAACCTCTTTGTTGGAACAGGGAATTTCTGAAGATATCATAGCGACAGCATTAACAAATAAAGACGGAAGTACATTAGGAAGTGAATTTTTAGCCAAGATTGGACTTTCAGAAAAAGTCGATGCAAATCGCTTGTTTTATGTATCTTCCGTGAAAGATGCAATGATACCATTCGTATTTGGAATGGGGTTATTGAGCAGTATGCTTATGGTTGGCGGAACGATTCTCTTTTTACATGGCAGAGAGGAACTGTATATCAAATCCGAAAAAATCATTCGGGATTACATAGATGGAAATAATACCGTTCATTTATCACAAACAAATGAGGGGACTGTCTGGCGGATGTTATCCGCTGTGGAACAGCTTGATGCTATATTGCAATCTAAAAATGATACGGAGCGAAAAACAAAAGAATTTTTAAAAACCACGATTTCCGATATATCGCATCAGTTAAAAACGCCTTTGTCTGCACTGATGATGTATCAGGAAATCATAGAAAATGAGCCGGATAATATTGATACGGTAAAAGAGTTTTCTGCAAAGACAGGAACTGCATTAAAGCGAATGGAACAGCTGATTCAGGCGATGCTAAAAATCACACGGCTGGATGTGGGCAACATTGTTTTTGAAAAAGATAATTATAATATTTGCAATGTGATAAACAATGCAATCAGTGAATTAACAACACGGGCAACAGGTGAAAGCAAAGAAATCGTGATAACCGGCAACCCGGAACAGATGATTTTCTGCGATATGGAGTGGACGGGTGAAGCGATTGGAAATATTGTGAAAAATGCTCTTGACCATACAGACAGCGGAGGAAAAATCCATATCTCATGGGAACGGACTCCCGCCATGCTTCGGATTTTTATTGCCGATAACGGTCACGGTATTGCTCCGGAAGATATACACCATATATTCAAAAGATTTTATCGGAGCAAAAACACTTTGAATACGCAGGGAGTCGGGCTTGGACTTCCGTTAGCGAAAGCAATTATCGAGGGACAGGGGGGATTTTTGACGGTTCAGAGTGAATGTTCGAGGGGAACTGCCTTTACATTGTCTTTCCTTACAGAACCGTAAGGTTAAATTCATCTGATTGTAAGCTGTTCCTGCTATCCTTGAGGGAAAGGAGGTACTGAAGAATGGAAATCTTAATAGTACAAAATTTATGTAAAACTTACGGGACAGGGGCAGCAAAAGTCGATGCCCTGAAAAATGTATCGTTCTCTCTGGAAAAAGGTGAGTTTGCCGCCGTTGTTGGGGAGTCCGGTTCCGGAAAGAGTACCCTGTTAAATTGTATTGGGGCATTGGATGTTCCTACTTCCGGGACAATTACAATGGATGGGAATAACCTTTTTTCCATGAAGGAAGAAGAAAGAACCATTTTCAGACGGCGAAATATAGGCTTTGTTTTTCAGTCTTTTCAACTTGTTTCTGAATTGACGGTTGAACAAAATATTATATTTCCGCTGCTCTTGGATTACCGCAAGCCAAAGACGGAAGATGTGGAAGAAGTATTGGAAATGCTCGGCTTAACGGAAAGAAAAAATCATCTGCCAAACCAGCTCTCCGGAGGGCAGCAACAGCGTGTCGCTATTGGCAGGGCATTGATTACAAGACCCAAGTTGATTCTTGCCGATGAGCCTACAGGAAATCTTGACAGCAGAAACAGCCAGGATGTTATTGAGCTATTGATAAGAGCATCAAGACATTATCAACAGACAATTCTTATGATTACACACAATCATAATCTTACGTCTATGGTTGACCGTGTGCTTCGTGTATCAGACGGTGTCTTGACAGACTTGGGAGGGAAACAAATGAAAAATTATCTTGACCTTGTTCCCATTTCCGCAAAAGTTCATAAAAAGCAAAACAGAATGACTGTTTTTTGTATCATTTTAGCGGTCTTTTTGGTAACGGCTATTTTCGGTATGGCAGATATGTTTATCAGAGGACAAATATTACAGGCGAAACAGGAAAAT
This sequence comes from Lachnospiraceae bacterium, assembly GCA_017476305.1. GTDB lineage: Bacteria > Bacillota > Clostridia > Lachnospirales > Lachnospiraceae > Butyribacter. The sequence goes on along the minus strand of JAFVAA010000234.1, from coordinate 4,608 downwards.
GGAAATTGGCATATCGGTATACGGAATATCAGTGATGAAGATGCAATACTGATAGCTCACAGACCGGAGGTAGCTGCCGTTGCTGATTATGGTATTTTGAACTTTCGGGGAGAACAAGGATATACATTGAATGGAAAAAATGTAAGTATAGGTGGCGGGAGTGAAAGTGCAGTTACAGACATTTTTGATATCATGGATAAAGGGGCATTTCCTAAAAGCGAAAATGAAATTTTGGTATCAAACAATGCGAAGGATATGCTGAAATTAGAGATTGGAGAACGGATTGTCATTACAACATCTGATGGGACAGAATTGTCATACATCATTTCCGGTTTTATAAAAAATTCTCCGAAACTTATGCGGGATGACTCCTATGGCGTGTTTTTGGGGACAGCCGGTTTCCGGGCGATTTATTCCAATGAAGTAAATATCAGTTATTCTGATTATACGATGTTTCTTATACAATTTGACAGCAAGGGGAATATACCAAATGAAATAGCTGATATTAAGGAGCAATTTGGATTATCCGATGATCAGGTGATAGAAAATACCACATTGCTTGGTTTGATGGGACAAAGCAGGGATTCCTTTATGATGCAGATATATGCTGTTGCGGCAATTTTGTTTGTGCTTGTGCTGACTGCGGGCGTTTTGATGATTGCCGGCAGCATGAACAGCAATGTGGCACAAAGAACAGAGTTTTTTGGAATGGTTCGCTGTATAGGTGCAACACCAAAACAAGTTATGCGATTAGTATATAAAGAAGCTTTAAGGTGGTGTTGTTCTGCAATTCCGATTGGCATTTTCAGTGGGACGATACTTATTTGGTTGTTGTGCTTTATTTTAAGACAGCTTAGTCCGGAATATTTCAGCAGTATGCCTGTTTTTGGTATCAGTTGTCCAAGTATCATAGCCGGTATTATTGTTGGTCTGTTGACAGTTCTGCTTGCTGCCCGTTCTCCTGCTAAAAAAGCATCTAAGGTATCTCCTTTAGCGGCAGTATCGGGGAATGCAAACGATTTGCAGCCGGTCAGAAAGGCGGCAAATATTAAATTTTTTAAAATAGAAACCGCTCTTGGTATCCATCATGCAAAAGCAAGTAAAAAGAATTTTGCTTTAATGATTGGTTCTTTTTCAATTAGTGTTATTCTTTTTCTTGCATTTTCAGTAACAATTGATTTTATGAATCATGCATTAACACCTTTACAACCGTGGACACCCGACATATCTATTATCAGTCCGGAGAATACCTGTTCTGTAAAAGCTGATTTTTTAGAGAAATTAGAGAGTAATCCTGCTATAAAAAGAGTATATGGGAGAATGTATGCTGTAAATGTACCTGTTATCATGGATAGTGAAGAAAAGGTCGTTGATCTCATTTCATATGAGGATATACAATTTGGATGGGCTAAAGATTATCTCCTGTCCGGTAGCTTGGAAAAAGCACAAACTGAAAAAAATACCGGGCTTGTGGTTTATGAGCCACAAAACAGTATCGAAGTTGGCGATACCATTACCTTAAATTTGAATGGCAACACTGCGGATATAAAAATTGTTGGGATGCTATCCGATTGCCCGTTTGATAATCGTGCAGATGTTGGCAGGATCATTTGTACGGAAGATACCTTTAGACAGCTGACCGGAGAAAAGGACTATACCATTATTGATATACAGTTATCAAGAAATGCCACCGAAGATGTTGTGAATGAAATCCACAATCTGGTGGGTTATCAATATACATTTTCAGATGAACGTATGGGTAACGCCAATACTCGCGGACTTTATTATTGTTTTGGGATTTTTATTTATGGTTTTTTAGTTGTGATTGCATTGATTACCATTTTCAATATCATTAACAGTATCGCTATGAGTGTGGCGGCAAGAATGAAACAATATGGTGCTTTTCGTGCAATAGGGTTAAGTGATATGCAGCTTGCTAAAATGATTGTTGCGGAAGCCGTTATGTATGCAGTCATAGGCGTTATTTGTGGAAGTATCTTAGGTATAACATTTAATAGAATTCTGTTTGGCAAACTTATCAGTTTCCGTTGGGGTGATTCGTGGAGTATTCCTTTTTGTGAACTTGGCATTATTATAGCTGTTGTAGTGATTGCAGTAATATTGGCAGTAAGAAATCCTATTAGAAAAATGCAGGAAACATCTATTGTAGAAACAATAAACGCACAGTAAATCATAATACAAATAATCAAAGGGGCAGAAAATTCTTGATTTAGGAATTTTCTGCCCCCTTTTTAGCTTACAAAATCGTAAGCCAAAATTCATCTGTTTGTAAGGTCACTTCTATATTATAAGAAAAGTAGCACAAATATGTTTGTGATTTGTGAATCGAAAATGAATTCTATCGGTTTATAACACTATTATAATGATACGGCTTAATAACCGTTCAGAGATTGTTTTGGTAGAATTAAAAGATTTTAGCTCGGTTGGTGAATGACAATCACCAACCGAGTATAGTGGAAAATTAAAAATACGGGAGTTCCATAAATAAGAAAACCAATAGTTTTATATAAATTGATTGGTTTTCTTAAGGGTTGAATTTTCTTGCTTTCGTAGCAATTCAAGCAGATAACGAACCATAGGTAGCAAGGCAAGGGCTTCCTGTTCCGTACAGTCGCTTAATAGGGTAAGGAGCTTTTGCAGGCTGGGTGTCTGGTTTCCGCTGTCCGGATAAAAAATCTTGTCGGCTGGAATTTTTAAGTATGTAACCAGAGGATACAGCTTTTCAAATTTTGGATTGCCACGTCCGGCTTCAATGTTGAGTATGGTGCGCTGATCCAGATTCAGGATTTCAGCAAGTTTTTCCTGAGAAAGCCCAAGCTCTGTGCGGGCTTCCCGTACTGCGGCAGCAAGATTTTGTTTCATGTCGTTCATTGCATTTCACCTCCATAGTAGTTTACATTACACATCGGTAGGAGTGAATTGCATTGAAATACAGTATAAATATGGAGTGAAATGCATGATAGAGAGGTATCGAAAAAGGCGGAGGAAAAGAATAACAGACAATTTTAATACAACAGAATATTGCACACATCAAGGTGTATCGTGATGAAGTAAAAAAACTCATCACGATACACCTTTTTTGATGGGAAATTATAGGGAGGCAGAATTTTTTTCGGGTGTCCTGACAGCGGTGTGTTGCTGCTCTGAAGTCCGGTCAAGATATTGATTGAGATTATCCAGCTTTCGGTTAAGGTCAGCAATCTCTTTTTCGGCGGAGCGATATGTTTTTTGCAGTGTTTCCTTTTTGGAATAGAGGGCATTATATTCGATGCGCAATTTATCCGCATCGAGAGTTTTCAGGTCTATGCCATATCTTTTCAGCATATTTTCCGCACCGTCATGGAGGATAAGCTCTGTTTCATGGCGGTGCAGGTAAGCATCTTTATCCTTAGATTTTTGGTAGTGCACATGATAGATATGGTTGGCTTTGTACTGCTCGGCATACTTTAAGACCTGCCCTAAATCCTTTAGCTGATGTTCGGTTTCCACAAGGCTCTCACGGGCTGTTTTCGCCAGTGTGGACTTGGCGGCAATTTGGCTTTCAAGCTCCGCAATGGAGCCTGCATGACTGTAACTTGCGGCGGCAATTTTAAGGTTTTGAACATCAGCCCAATGCTTCAAGCCGGGACTTTGCACGAACTTATCCCCGGAGGTGTCAATGAGATTTTTCCTTGCATAGTCTTTGACAACGGGCTTCTTTCGGGTAGGAAATGGAACACGTTTTTTGTCCTTTGCAAGTGCCTTTTCCTCAATGCGTTCTTTTATTCGTTCTTTGGTATAGTCCATGCCCAAAGACTTTGCGCTGCCACGGACAAAACGCTCCCTGTCCAGAGGACGGAATGAGATAAATTTATGTGCTTTTTCACCGAAGTCCGCACCTTTGACTTCATATCCCTTTGCCCGGATCAGCTCGATGCAGTCCTCATAAGTTGCGGCGGATTTTATGGCTTCATCAATATCGGTTTTCAACTGTTCTTTCCAAGCAGAACCGCTTTTGCCAGCCTGCCATTCCTTATAGGTTTTGCCACGCTTTTCTCCCGGAACAATGACGGACAGATTATGCTCCCGGCAGAGTTCGTCACTTATGCTGCGGATATGGTAATAGGTCTTTTTGCAGTCATGGTACTTCTCATGATTGACGTTATCCGCAGCACAGAAAATGATGTGGTTGTGGACGTGTCCCTTGTCAATGTGGGTAGTGACGATATAGGAATATTTGCCCTCTAAAAGTTTGTCGGCAAGCTCCACGCCTATCCGGTGGGCTTCCCTATAAGAAACCTCTCCCGGAAGAAAAGACTGTATCAGGTGATAGGCTTTGTTTGGATCGGACTGGCTGGTTTTTGACAGTGCAAATTTGAAATCATAGGCGGCAGTTTCGGGGCTGCAACCGTAGGAGGAAATCAATATGCTCCCGTCCGTTTTTGCCGGATTGCAGATATAAGCTATTGCTTTATGTACGGTTGCTTGGATAGCATGGATTTTTGTATATGCCATACCTGTTTCATCAGCTCCTTTACTTCTTTTACATCGGCTTCATAGATGTTGCCTGTGGCATTCATGCGCTTTGCGATCTGGTTCAGGTTGTTC
>JAFVAA010000233.1 GCA_017476305.1 Lachnospiraceae bacterium | reverse complement strand
GGTACATATCCCAGATGCCGCCAAGCGGGTTCCATCTGGAGGAGGAATAGGTATCACGAAGATCACAAAGACCACGCCCCCATACGCCCAGGTCCGCCTGGAAAGGAGGAGTGCAGGATCGAGCTTCATACTGCCGCCCTTTGCGACCACAGGCAGGTTCGCCATGATTTCCTGTACTGCAAATCCGGCAAAAGCCGCCACAAAGATAAAGAAAATGAACCAGATCAAAACCTTTTTTCTCTTTTTCATATGTCTCTCCTTTCCAAATATCTTGTTAGAAGTTCTTTTTTATCATTTATCTGCGTCACAATCGTTCGATTTTCCTTGACCTTTCCTATCAAATCGAATAAAATCGAGTAAAATGATAGTGAAAGGAGAAATGACTTATGACTCAGGTTACAGCTACTGAATTTAAAACAAATCTTGGTCACTATTTGGAACTGGTGCTCACAGAAGACATTTGGATTACCAAAAATGGTAAAACAGTTGCAAAACTCGTAAACCCAAATGTAACTGCTGTGGACACGATCTCCGGCATACTGAAAGAACGGATTTCCAATGATATAGACCGTCATTCTTTACAGGAAGAGAGGATTGCACGCTATGCGAATGATGATTGATACGAACATCATTCTGGATGTTCTTCTTGAGCGTGAGCCTTTTTTTGCCTCTTCCAAATCAGTCCTGGACTTTTGTGAAAGCAAGGAAATACACGGCTTTATCTCAGCTTCTTCTGCTACAGACATCATCTACCTGATCCGAAAAGGACTCGGAAGTACTGATGAAGCATACAAAGCTCTTGGACATATCCTTGACATTGTAAAAATCCTGACCGTTACAAACACTGATGTAATGGATGCTTTCCTCCAAAAAGCCAAAGACTTTGAGGACTGCCTTCTTGCTACTTGTGCAAAGTCAAACAAATGCTCCGGTATCATCACCAGAAACAAGAAAGACTTTTTGGAATTTGACATTACGCTCTACTCTCCGGAAGAATTTTTGAAAATGATGGGTCCCCGCAAATAAGTGGGGACTTTTTTATAATCCCCCAATCCATATTCCATTTTCTAGAACGCTGCCTTTGGTGTTCTTAGTACTCCGGTGTGACAACCTTGAATCCGCCTGCTCCGTCCTTCGCTTTGGAGTAGTCACGCTCTACAGTCTCATCATAGTCTTCCCATGTTTCATTCCCATCAGCGTCCGTCACCTTACGATACATATGGTGAACCTCAGATACCTTATACACAAAAGTCGCTTTCTTCTCATTTGTCACCGTAGGCGTAATCTCCTTTGTCACGCCCCGGATACTGCCGTCATAGGACTCATCAATCTTCCCAATGCCCTCTATTTTTGTACTCTCTCCGCTTCCCGTGACTTTCGCTTCATAGAACAGAACCGAATTACTCGTTCTTTTATGTGCAGCAAGTAATATCCCGCCATTCCGGTTATCGATCCTGCTGCCACTATCTAACTCCGCATGGGTAAGCACCGTCAGCCCGAAGTTCACCAGCCCCGCCGCGCTTGTATCCGAAGCCACCATGCTGAGTGCCGGTTTTGAACTGATCTCTTCCTCCAGACAGAACAGTCTTCCCTTCGGCATCACAATGATCTGCCCTCCAATATTACTGATCTTTCCCTCTTCGGTATCTCCAAACGGGGAGATACAGCCACCGTCTTTTATAATGATGGTGCCGCCTTTATTGATGATGGTTCCGTTATTGATGAGATTTCCTTCTACCGAAAGCACACCGCCCTCTTCCACGGTGATCGTACTCGTCTCCGGAATCACGATACCCTCCGCATGTCCGGTACTCCCATCCGCTTTTGTATAGGTTGCTTCCTTGATAATCTTTAGCTGGTTCTTTTTGATTGTATAGGAACCTCCCCTGCCGGAAACCTCATCTCCGCCCTCGCCCTTTACGGTGGCAAAGACACGCTGCTTACCGACATAGAGCTGGTATTTGTAGTCATCTCCGTTTTTCCTTATCTTATCATCCAAGTAATACATATTCTTCCCACCATACATATACTTATAATTGTCTGAATTATCACCACCATCCGTACGTAAAGCATAATCCGTGGCAACCATCCATCCGTTATTTACAATCAGCTCGGCTCTACCATTATCAAATTTATATCCAGTTCCTTTCTCATACTCATGATACGAACTACCATAGAGGATCCAGAAAGGAGAAGTTGTCCCAAAAGACTCCTGATTCATTTTTGTATCATCATATGGGTATAGATGCCAATGATCAAAGTAATTTTGACTATCATGCTCATCATTCAGTGGTTTTTCATCATCATTCAGATACAGGTAGGTCTTGCCATAATTGCTCCCGGATTTCGTTATGCCCGTATAAAGAAAGTAATCCTTGAACTTCCCCAGACCATAATCTCTATAGGACTCATCATCCGGGTTATTCTTCATCGATGGTCTGGAAAGGGCAATATCAAACTGTGGAATATCAGCCCGAACACCTTTACCATTCGTATTAACCCCCATCGCATGTGTTCTTATACACTTGCAAAAGAGTACCCCAAGCGTACCCCCGGTCGTATAGAACCGATCCCGTTTAAAATACTTACTGTCTATGGAGTTTCCATCTTCATCCTGAAGTAAG
>JAFVAA010000232.1 GCA_017476305.1 Lachnospiraceae bacterium | reverse complement strand
TTCCACGGATCAGATGAAGCCCCGAATAATCTGTATCATCATAAATCCCGTAATAATGAAACGGTACCAGCATCCCTTTATTGATTGCTTCCTTTAAAGAAATTTCGTAAGGAACATTATAATCACAGATTTCATAAATGTTTTTTCCGTCCATACGCTCCGGTGTGGCAGTTAAGCCTAATAAAAACTGTGGTTTAAAATACTCCACTATCCTTCGATACTGAGCATTTACAGCATGGTGAAATTCATCAGCGTATTGTCAATAGGGACAAACAAAGTTTTTGAAAAAAATACCCATCCGCAATAAAATATTTACCACAGATGGATATTTTTGTTGATACTTACAGATGTTATCATTTTTTGATCATTCCGGCATAGACCGATCTCTGGGCCTGAGGAATCTTAAGAGAGGCCATCGCCTTTTCTATTGTTACGCCAAACGCATCCATTACATTTTTTATAGCAGCTGCCTTTGTTTCTTTATCCTGCTCCTCTCTTTCTTCATCAATCAAAGCCTGGATACTGTCACTCATCGCTTTCACCCCTTCACAACAACAATCTGCACTATTTTCATTCTAACATGGATAATGTCAGGTGACAATAAAAAAAGCAGAACTTAACGCTATTTTAACGATATCATCCCATACGACTTAAGCACCTGGCTAAATCCCCTGCTGTCCATCTTCATATAGACTGCCAGCCGTGCATAGTCAAACAGATAACATGCACAATGCGCTCTCGAAAAAAGATACAGACACTTTTTAAAAACACACTCCATTCTTTTCGGCAATTCATATCCCTCAAGTATTTTCTCAAGCTCCTCACTTTTTCTGCCAGCCTTCCCCATCCTGACAAACTCCATGACCTCAAAAGCCTTTTCCCTGTTAAACCCGATACCTGTCAAAAAATCAAACACATCCTCCCTTGAATAGATGCCATATTCAGAAAATTCGGACGATTGCAGCAGTTCCACTCTGGCCATGGCACTGCTGTAAGCATCTTCCTTCTGGCAATCCGCATAAGAAGAATGTCCATACGCTTCCAACGAGAGCATTTCCATAAAATTTTTTGGTTTTACCATCCGAAAGATTGATGCGGGTATTTCGGATATTACTGGATAGAGCCTGGTATTCACTATATCCTTCCATGTTATGGATGAAATATCCACGCACATCAATTCACGTATATAAGTTCCCGTTCTCTGCTGCATAGAGACCAGTACATCACACAGCTCATTCGGATTGACCATTACCCGGTACAGAAAATTCTTTTCAAGCACCTGAAGATTACCGGACAGGCATTCTTCCCCGTCATCCAGATAGTCTTTCAGATCCTCATAATCTTCCATCGTTCTTCCCAGCGGAAGAAGCAAAAAACCCTGCTGATCCATAAACACCCGTCCATCCCTCTGGGAAAGCATTCCATACGGAACAACGCTATTCTGCGGAAAAAGTTTTGTCAACAGTTTTTCTGCAAACGGAAACATCCCACGATTCGCATTAAAGTCAAAATCAATCTGCTTTTTCCCGTCCACACCCCACACACTTTCCACAGGCAGATTACACCCATCCGCCCGGAGTGCACTTCCACAGGACGGACAGCTGCACCTGGGCAGGTCACTTCCTAATACCTCTGTACCCATTACTTCAAAATGTCCGCATTTCGGGCAATAATAATGTGCCGGCAAAGGATTTACAAGGGAATGCCCCATCAGATAGATCAGAAATGAACCGCCCGCAGTTCCCCTGATCGTTACATAGCCTGCACATTTTTCCGACTCTCTGACCAAACATCTGTAAATTTCAAATCCGTTTACCTGTTCCGATGTTTCCAAATAGGAAAGTTCCATCCGGTATCGTTCTTCTGCCAGAGCAGGGAGCCCTGCCGGATACAACTTTCTAAGTCTTTCTTCACATGTTCCTTTGATATTTCGTAATGCATTTTTAATTTGTGGAATTTTCATTTTAACCTCCTGTCTGGATCCTCTCCTGCCATATATCGTTTTCACGCCAAACAATAGCTTTTATCCGGCGGATCATATTTGATACTTTACCACAAACAAACCGCCAAAGATATGCCACCCATCGTACCATTTATGGCACAATAAACATTTGCAATATCCCTTTCCTTCGATTATAATATCTAAAAACGGACAGTCCATGTCTCTCATTCTGTATACAACATGTGACTGCCCACACGATGATACGGAGGAAATGGATCCATGATCAGTCAGAAGGCAACCATACTTTGCATTTATGAAATACTGAAGAAATACTCAGATGAAAACCATCTCCTGTCTACAGACAAGATTCGGGAAAGACTAAAACAAATTTATGATGTTGATATGGAACGCCGGGCTGTCTACCGGAATATTGACGCCCTTCGCTCTACGGGAATCGAAATAGAAGGATTTTCAGAAAACAGAGAAGGATATTACCTCATCGACAGAATCTTCGAACCATCTGAAATCAGGCTCCTCTGCGATGCAGTCGCATCCTCGGAAATAATCACGGATGAAGCAAGCAAAAGGATCATCAAAAAACCGGCAGAGTCCCAAAGCATCTTTCAGAGCCGGATGCTCCAAAAAACGGTCTACGTTAAAGGAAACCGGTCTTCTGTAAATAAACAGATTTTTTACAACATTGACACGTTGAACATCGCCATCAATCAGGGATGCAAGGTATCTGCTTATCTTCTGGCATATGATCTGGAAATGAACCTGTCAGAGACCGGATCTGATCCAGTCATATTCAGTCCGTATGCCACATTGTGGGCGTCCGGAAATTATTATATCCTCGCGAAGCTGGAAGGAGAGGATGCATTCACACATCTCAGGATAGACAGACTAAAAAAATCGAACTATTGGAACAGAGCATTGATATGGTCTTTGGCGGCATCAACCCCGTGCAGTATGCCCAAAAATATATTTCCTGCCAAGGTGAAGAGAACGGACACTTTACACTTGACTGTGATACTTCCCTATGGGACTGTATGACAGAAAAATTTGGAAATGATATATCTGTCATACATCAGACTGAATCCTCCATCCGGGTACGGATAGTTTCCATCCCCTCCGTGTTGCGGGCATGGGTTCTTTCCCATGCGGACCTGTGCGAAGTCATAGGTCCAAAAGATTTCAGGGATGATATACGGAAAACCATACTGGCTGCATATAAAAAATACTGGTAATCCACACTCTGGCTGCATACCTTTATCATCCATCTTCTTCCCTATTATAAAACTGTGTAATCGCCACATTCGCCTTCTCCGCTTCCTGCTTTTTCCGAAACTGCTCCCTATCCTCTAAGATAGCGATCATCTCATCCACAACCATCTCCACGCTTGGCTCTTCTAATCGGTAAAGATAACCTAGCATACGGGTAGCCGTATAATCCGTAATCATATGCTTATATGCAATTTCATTGCATAACTCTTCGGGAAAACCTTTACCAAGCAATACCCTATATACTTCCCTGCTTTTCTCCTATGCCATATTCTATTATCTCTCTTTCTACATATGTATTATCAATAGGGTCAAACAAAGTTTTTGAAAAAATATCCATCCGCAATAAAATATTTACCACAGATGGATATCTTTGTTGATACTTACATATGCTACTATTTTTTTATCATTCCTGCATAGACCGATCTCTGGGCCGGAGGAATCTTAAGAGAATCCATCGCCTTTTCTATCGTTACGCCAAACGCATCCATCACATTTTTTATATCAACTGCCTTTGTTTCTTTATCCTGTTCCTCTCTTTCTTCATCAATCAAAGCCTGGATACTATCACTCATCGCTTTCACCCCTTCCTCTGTGTTCTTAAACTGATGTTTCCGTTCCGATGTATTCGGAAATTTTTCATAATCATACCGGTCAGACTCCACGAAAATCTCCATCAGGTCTGCTATATCGGAGAGTTCTTTCGTGCTCAGGTCTTTTATTTTGGCATTTACATAATATTCCCTCATACCATTATGGATGACCTTATCTGTTCCACTGATGATGCGGTCAACCTTATACCACATTTTGCCTTCACCGAACACATCAAAGGCAGATATGAAGATCTCCACCACATCCGGCACATCCTTGAATTTTTTTGTTCCCTTCGGTGTTTTGTTCAATATTACGGCGGCCGCATTAAAGAGCACCCTCTTCTGGTGGTCGTCATTGTTATCCTTCTGGACCTCGATGTTCACATGGGCTCCCTTTTCACCGATCGGGCAGTCCTCCAACAGTTCTGCCTCCACCCCGACTGCTGACCTGACATCTGCGAGTGCATCCAACCTTACCCCACGTCCCTGCAGACTTGTGATCGTATCCTGCGGGACTACCCGGAGCACCTTGACCGGCGACTGCAGGATCGCAGAAATGATTTCTTCACACACTTCTGCGGATTCGCCCATCTTATTGAAAAACACGTCATCGATGGGATTTAACTGCTTCGCCTGCTCGATTGCCTTGTCGGAAGGCTGTTTTTCCTTTTCTGGATTTTTTTCTGTCTGCAGCTCTGCAAGCTGTAATTGTAAATTATTTATCTGCTGTAAGATTTCTTCTTCCGTCACCTGTAATCTCCTTCTGTATGGTCAACAACAACGATATCTGTACTGTTTCCATTTTAA
>JAFVAA010000231.1 GCA_017476305.1 Lachnospiraceae bacterium | reverse complement strand
TTATAATGGTAAAAAACTTAAGGGGACTTACTATGAAGCGTATCAGAGAGCTGAGGGAGGAAAAGGGAGTCACGCAGGAGGAGCTGGCGTTTGTCCTGGGGACGACACAGCAGAGAGTGAGCAAGCTTTTGGCAGAGAAGAGCCGGATCCATCCCGATGAACTTCGAAAATGTGCCAATTATTTTCATGTGACTTCGGATTATCTGCTGGGACTGAGCGACAGCAGGGAGGAAGTGCCGGGAACGGAGAGCTCCGGGAGTGATGTAAGCGAATCCGAAAAAAGGATTCTGATGTATTATTTTGGTTTACTGGGTGAGAAGCAGAGAAAAATAATTTTGGGACTTTTAGAATCCATGTCCGGGAAGAATTAGTTTTGACTTTGCGGAAGATAAGAGGAATGAGATGCTGGTTCGGGCGATACAGGTTATTGATGTTTTGACGATTATAATTTGCATAAAGTATTCATATCATAAAAAACCGGGAATTAATATATGGGATTTTTTTGTTTTGGCTATGGAGGCGGTTATTTTAGAAGTAGTCTATACAATGGATATAGATCATAATTTTTCTATAGTTACATACCTTGGTTTTTTTCTATATATGCAAATACAGTATGGAAATCATTTAAAACAGAATTTAATCCATTTATTTTTATGTATTGTAATAGTAGGAATAATTCAATTATTTGTGTCCATGGTTTTGTTTTGGTTAGAGAATTTTTTAGTTCAAGATGCTCTTGTTCTATGTCTTGCTGTAACGTGTTGTATTTTGGTTTTTGTAATTGGTAGATCTGGTATCTTTTATAAGATTTCTGATTATTTTAGTAAAGATTATAGTATTATAAGAATCATTCTTTTGGTAGTGGTATTTGCTGTATTCTATTTATCAATTTTATACAAAAGTGACGAGTATTTCAGGCTGACTGATTTTCTGTTTTTTGGTCTATGGTCCATTTTGATCTGTTATCTTACCATCCAGTGGCAAAAGACAAAAGTAGAAAATATGGCAAAGAACCGGGAGCTGGAGGTGCGTGAGATCTATGAGACGAAATATCAGGAGCTTCTGGATTCGGTACGGAAGAGGCAGCATGATTTTGACAATCAGTTAAATGCCCTTTCCGGTCAGCATCTCTATGCGAAAAGCCTGGAGGAGCTGATCGAGAGACAGCAGGAATACAGCTCCTGCATCCGGCGGGAGAACCGGTACAATAAACTGATCGTCAAGGGAGCCGGTTCCCCGATCCTGACAGGCTTCCTTTTTACAAAGTCGATGGAGGCAGAGAAAAGGGGCTGCACCGTCAGCTATGATGTGAGCTACGGCACCCTGGCGTGCGAGCTGCCGACGTATCAGATGATCGATATCGCCGGAGTGCTCCTGGATAATGCGATCGAGGCCCTGGAGCAGCAGGAAGGAGAAAAGCTTCTGCATTTCCGGATAAAGGAATATGAAGATCAGATCGAGTGTGGCGTTTATAATGTCTCTCCCTATGTTCCGGTAGAGAGCATCCATGAAATGGTGAAAAGGGAGGTCAGCATGAAAGGGGCCGGGAGAGGGATCGGACTGCCGAAGGTGATCGAGATGTTAAATGAGATCGATGTGGATCTATACATCGTGAATAAAAAGATGTATGAAAAGAACTATCTGGCATTTGAATTTCAGATAAAAAAGCATGATACCCTGAAAGGGACTCATTCGTCCAAAATTCATGAAACGCATTGATTTTGTAGACAGATACGGCTATTTGAGCGGATGTGATGCTGTGCTGGATATCAGTTTCTATATGATAAAAAAGGTTCATTCCGTGGTTTATTCGGAAAATAGTGATATTTGTCGAAAATCGAAGGATTCTTTTGGAAGTGGTGATATATATAAATTGTAGAAACACAAGTAGCTTTTGTTTTACCGAGGAGGGAATATGCCACACTTTCAAAGAGAAATCGGAAAAAGAATCAGGAGTTTGAGGGAAAGCAGGGGATATAGTCTGGAGGAACTGGCTGTGATGTTAGATGTGGATCTGGAAATGATGAAGCATCTGGAGCAGGGGAGCATGAGGCTTTTTGTGGATAATGTTTCCAAAGTCGCCATCATTTTTAATGTTACTACGGATTATATCATCTATGGTTTAGAGGACAAAACGGAATGACAACAAGAGGCAGCTTAGGCTGCCTCTTGCTCTTTCCGATCTTTTTCGTGCACGTGATTATTGTCTGACTTTTAAGGAAATTGAAAGACGAGAAAAATCTACTTTTTTGTCGAAAAATCGTATTTTTTTCTATGATTGTAGTATTATTCCACAAAAATTGTGGATAATTCCAAAGTTATTCACATAAATTATTTTAAAAAATGCGAAAAAAACGAGTTATTCACGAACTTATCCACATTATCCACAATTTGAAAAAAAGAGAAATTGCATCTTGACAAACATATATTCTGAAAAAAGAGAAGAAAAATGAGGGAATGGAATTGTCTGAAAGTATCCCTTGAAGAAAGAGTTTCATCAAAAACCGGTCTGTGGGTTTTATGGGAAAAATGTATAAAAAGTCGAAAAAATCTCTGGTTTAATTGTGCATTTTTACTTGCTTTTGCCGTTTGTCTTGTGTATAATGAAAATCTGAACTTGAGCGAGGCAGGGAAGAAGCTCAGTTTCGAGAAAATAGTAAAGGAGTGGTAACGATGCAGTACATTATTAGTGGCAGAAATATTGATGTTACAGAAGGACTTAAATCAGCGATCCATGATAAGCTTGGAAAGCTAGAAAGGTATTTTACTCCTGACACAGAGGTACATGTTACATTAAGTGTTGAGAAGGAAAGGCAGAAGATTGAGATTACAATTCCTATGAAGGGAAATATTGTTCGTGCAGAGCAGGTCAGCAGCGACATGTATGTATCGATTTATTTGGTGGAGGAGATCATTGAACGTCAGCTTCGCAAATATAAAAACAAGCTCGTAGAGAGACAGCAGGATGCTGCCAGTCTTAGCAAGACCTTTGTAGATGAAGAAATTGAAGAAGATGATGAAATCGAGATCATTCGTTCCAAACGTTTTGCGATGAAGCCGATGGATCCGGAGGAGGCATGTATCCAAATGGATCTTTTAGGACATAATTTCTATGTATTCCGTAATTCAGAAACGAATGAGGTAAATGTGGTGTACAAGCGTAAGGGGAATACGTTTGGACTTATCGAACCGGAATTCTGATCTTTTGGGGAAGGATTTGGCGGTCTGTCTGGTGCATCGAGGGATATCGGGCTTTTGATGCATCGGCAGAGGAGCAGTAGTTTTAGGTTACATATATTGGGGTGAAAGAAAGCATAGATTTTCTCTTTTGGCCATAAAATAGACTGAATGACAGATATTTTGTGTGTTTATGGAGGAGAAGATCTATGCTTAATTATTTGTGGGGAATTATGATTCTTCTGGGACTGGGATTTGGAATCGTGACAGGGGAGGTGGAGGCACTGAGCAATGCGACGATAGAAAGTGCGGGAGAGGCAGTGACACTGTCAGTCACTATGCTTGGAATCATGTCAATGTGGACGGGGCTTATGGAGGTGGCGAGACAGGCTGGGCATATGGACAGACTGACTGGATGGCTGCGTCCGGTGCTTCGCTTTCTGTTTCCGCGGATTCCTGTGGGACATCCGGCAGAGGAGTTTATTGCGGCGAATATTGTGGCAAATCTTTTAGGACTTGGATGGGCGGCAACTCCTGTGGGGTTAAAGGCGATGAAGGAGCTGGCGGGATTGGAGCGGATCCGGATCGTGCTGGAGAAAAGAGGCTATACCGGGAAGAATAGGGAACTGAAGGAGCTGCCTGCCTCTGTCAGGCAGGAGATAGAGAGGGAAGCAGAAGAAATACAGTGTAAAAAAGCGTCGGATGAGATGTGTACTTTTTTGGTCTTAAATATTTCTTCCTTACAGCTGATTCCTGTGAGCGTCATTAGCTATCGTGCCAGATATGGTGCGGTAAATCCTGCAGCTGTGGTGTTTCCCGGGCTGATCGCCACGCTTATCAGTACACTGGTGGCAGTGCTTTTTTGCCGGGTGATGTCCAGAAAGCGTGGACATAATTATGATAAAATAAAGCCATAAATGGCTTTATCATGGAAAATTTGCAAAAACAGCAAATTTTCAAGATGTCCAGAAGGCATGGACATAATTATGATAAAAAGTATCATTAAAAACTATCAATAAGTATGGAAATTTTCTCAATAAGTGCTATAATAGAATCGGAAGTTAGTTGAAGCTAACTATGGGAAGTCGCAGAAAATTCACTGCTTTGCAACGCAGATCCGGCATAGCGGACGAATGGGTATGGGAGATACGAAAACGGGGAAGGAGGCAGGATATGTTTTTAGAGATAAAGGATTTAAAAAAGAGCTTTGGAAATGACTCGAACCGGGTGGAGGTATTAAAGGGAATCAGCTTCTCGATAGAAAAAGGAGAAATCTGTGTGCTTTTAGGTCCTTCGGGTTCCGGAAAGTCCACCTTATTAAATATTATCGGTGGGATCGATGATGCAGATGAAGGTTATGTTTCGATCCAGGGGGAAAAGACGGCGATGATGAAGGAAAAGGTGCTCACAAAGTATCGCAGAAAGCATTTGGGCTATATTTTTCAGATGTATAACCTGATTCCGAATTTAAATGTGAAGGAAAATATTGAGGTAGGGGCTTATCTTAGTGATAAGCCGTTAGATATCGATGACCTTTTAAAGACGCTGGGGCTTTATGAGCATCGTCATAAGCTGCCGAACCAGCTATCCGGAGGGCAGCAGCAGAGAACGGCGATTGGACGGGCTATTGTGAAAAATCCGGATATCCTCCTGTGTGATGAGCCGACAGGAGCCCTTGATTTCAATACTTCAAAGGAAATTTTAAAGCTGATCGAGGAAGTGAATCAGAAGTATGGAAATACAATTATTATGGTTACGCATAATGATGCCATTAAAAATATGGCAGATCGTGTGATTAAGTTAAGGGATGGACAGATACGGAAGAATTATAAAAACGAGGAGAAGATTGCGGCGGTAGATCTCGATTGGTAAGGGAAAGGAGGAAGGAAGGATGAAGAATCCGCTCTTAAAAAGGCTTCCCAGAGAAATATTTGGGGAGTTTGGGAAATATTTAGCAGTCTTTCTTTTTATGACAGTGACGATTGCTTTCATATCCGGTTTTTTAGTGGCATCCAGAAGTATGCAGATTACTTATGATGAAAGCTTCGAAAGGTATCATATTGAGGATGGGCACTTTGTTCTGGCAAAGAAAGCGGAGGACAAGCTTATCAAGGCTGTAGAGAAGAAAAAAGTCACCCTCTATGAAGATTTTTACATAGAGGAGGAGGTATCGAAAAAGAAGGACGAAAAAACAGAGGCAAAATTCCGTATCTTTGGAAGCAGGGAGGAGATTAACCGGATCTGTCTGATGGATGGGAAAATGCCGGAAAAGGACGATGAGATCGGAATTGACCGTATGTTTGCAGATAATAATGAGCTAAAGACAGGCGATACCATTTTTGTAGGTGGAAGAAAGTTTCAGATCTCAGGGCTGATCGCCATGTCGGACTATAGTGCGCTTTATCAGGATAATAATGATTTTATGTTTGATGCGAAGCTTTTTGGTACTGCTGCAGTGACAGATGAAGTCTTTGAAAGCTTTGGAAAGGACCATTTATTTTATAGCTATGCGTGGAAGTATGATACGTTTCCAAAGGATGAGATAGAGGAAAAGGAGGTTTCCGAAAAGCTTTCGGAGGAAATCACGAAAAATCTTTCGTCGCAGGAAATGGTTTCCTCCAGTTCCCTTTCCGGCGACGGCGGCACGGATATGTCTGCAGAAAGCCTGATGCAGATGATGGTAGCGGGAGATATGTACAGCAATGGTATTTTGGAGAGCAATGTGGGCCTGGATATCTTTCTGCCGCGCTTTGTCAATAAAGCACTTAATTTTACCGGAGACGATCTTGGGCATGATCGTCCAATGATGACGGTGCTTTTATATGTCCTGATCGCCATTATGGCATTTGTCTTTGCAGTGACCATCAATCATACGGTGGCAAAGGAGGCTACGGTGATCGGAACGCTTCGTGCTTCCGGTTATACGAAGGGGGAGATCTTCAGGCATTATCTGGCCCCGCCTGTGTTCGTCTCCTTTTTGGCGGCGATTGCAGGAAATATCCTGGGCTATACGATGTTTGAAGAAGTGGCAAGGGCGATGTATATGGCGAGCTACACCCTGACGAAGTATGTCAGCTACTGGAGTGCCGAGGCATTTGTCAAGACTACGGTGGTTCCGATGATCATTATTTTCATCATAACCAGCGTGTCTTTATGGAAAAAGCTGTCTATCTCGCCGCTCCGGTTCATCCGCAGGGATATTTCGAAAAATAAAGGGAAAAAGGCAATGCGCCTGCCGCATTTTTCCTTCTTTACCCGGTTTCGCATCCGCATCATTTTACAGAACATGTCGAGCTACCTGACACTTCTCGTAGGTTTTGTATTTTCCGCTCTGATTCTGATGTTTGGCATGATC
The DNA here is from genome assembly GCA_017476305.1 of Lachnospiraceae bacterium. GTDB lineage: Bacteria > Bacillota > Clostridia > Lachnospirales > Lachnospiraceae > Butyribacter. The sequence continues at coordinate 3,454 of JAFVAA010000231.1, read as the reverse complement.
ATGACACCACTTTTACATAAATATTCCGATGATGCTGTAAAGTATATGCCGGCGAAGTATCAGTATGTGCTTTCCGGTACCTCGAAGGTGGATTCGGAGATTGCAGAAAAGTACTGTGTGACTGCTTTAAAGATGCAGGATGATTTTTATGATGGAGAGGAGGAAATCAGCGTCTATGGCCTGATTCCTGACAGTAAATACTATGAGATGAAGATGCCGGAGAACGGTGTGGTCGTCACATCGGATTTTTCTACGAAGTACCGTGCAGGGGTGGGAGATATCATCAATCTGAAAGAGCAGTTTGGGACGAAGCTCTACGCATTCCGCATATCCGGGATCATGGAGTACCCGTCTTCCCTGGCACTTTTCATGTCTCAGGAGAATTTTAATAAGACCTTTTCTTTTCCAAAGGACTATTACAATGGGTATTTTTCAAATACAAAGCTGGAGGGGAAGTATATCAGGGAAACGAAGATTGCGAACTGTATTACGATCACGGACCTTACGATGCTTTCCAGACAGATGGATATTTCGATGGGAGAGATGTTCGGGATGGTGAAGTGGTTTGCGATTATCCTCTTTATCCTGCTCATCTACCTTTTAACAAAGCTGATTTTGGAGAAGAACAGCAATGCGATCTCTATGGTAAAGATTTTGGGATACAGTACAGGTGAAATCGGGAGACTGTACCTGATCGCCAGTGTATGGGTGGTGATTTTTTCTGCTTTATTTAGTCTGATTTTTAATACCTTTTTCTTTCAGATCATACTTCGTGTATTTCTGAAAGGATATGGCGGATGGTTCAATCTGACTGTGGATTTGGGACTTTATGCGACCATGTTTGCCATGATGGTAGGGACCTATCTGGTGGTGGCACTCATACAGCTTTTAAAGATTCGGAAGATTCCGATGGATGAGGCTCTGAAGAATGTCGAGTAGCGAAAAGGATCAGGAGAGGAAAAGAATCAGGAGAGGAAAAGAGCAGGGTGTATCTATTCACACTCTGCTCTTTTCGGTATTTTTATGTATGCTTTTGTGCTTGCAGCTGTTTACAGCTGTTCTGTCTGCAGACCAAATGGCTGGTTTTATTTTACTTTTGTAGTTACGGTTTTGGTTTTATAGCCACTTTTTGATACGGTTACCTTGACGGTATCGCCTGTTTTCAGCTTCGTAGAAAGCTTAAGGACTAATTTTCCCGATTTCACGGTTTTTGTGATGGTCTTTACTTTTTTCTTTCCGCTGATGATGATTTTTCTTTTTAACGTCACCTTGAATTTTCCGCCTTTTAGGGAGGCTATGGTAATGGTTTTGGCGTTTCTTTTTGCTATGATGCCCAGGGTTTTTATGGTCTTTTTCGTCTTTGCAGTAGTTGTCGTGCTGCTGCTCGTGTTGGAAGTATCTGCGCTCAGTGTCTCGGAGGATTGTCCCTTTGTGAGCTTAAAGCTGTAGGAAGTACTTTTCACATCAGGATTTGCATCGGATATTTTCAGGTAGTAGGTACCTCCCTCGGAAAAATTTACCTCCAGAGATTCTGAAAACTTTCCGTCTTCGGAGCATGATACAGAGTCCAGATCGATTTCGTCCTCAGTTAATATGGTGGCAGTACAGTTGTTGGTTCCGGCGAGAGCCAATGTATAAAGTACTCCCTCGCCCGCGTCATCTGAAAACTCCGGGATGGTGAATTGGAAATAGTCGATATCGTCGTATGCTTCCAGAGTACCGGAGGTCTTTTTCCCGACAGTGGCTTTCGCCGCCTGTTCGGCAGTACCCCAGTTATCATCTGCTTTGGATGTGATCTGTAACGCATATTTTCCGGTAGGTTTTTCGGAAAAATTACCCTCTGCCTTGATATAATATGTCTTTCCGGGTTCTACTAACGGCAGATCCTCCGTGGAGCCGCTGTCCGGTACTTTGCAAATGACGTTCCCGCTCTCTTTGGAATCCAGCATGTATGATCCCAGCTCGTCTTCCTCATCATTGTACACGGCATATTCGATCATATCGCTGAGGCTGTTGGTACAGGAGAAAGTAACCCATTTATTGCCGATATCACTCGGAATCGTGCATTTATACCAATAAACACTATTATCTACTGTCATGCTGTTTTTCTGTGCTTCTCCGTCCAGGGAGAGTGTCGTGGCGGTTTCCATCGTGGTACCATCGGCAGCATTTGCAGAAAGACCAAAAAACAGACCAAAAGAAAGTGTAAGACCTGCCACTGTGATTAAATTTTTTAGTTTCATAGAAAGCTCCTCCTTTTTCGTTTTATAAGATAGTAGTATAATTGTTTGCCAATTTTTTGTCAAATAAGTGATATAAGATTGTTTTATGTACTGTATACAGAGTGCAGCTTTCATTCAGGATTTTAAACGAAATACTGCTGCCGTGTGAAGTCTGACGCCAGACAGTAGTTATAAAAAATATTTTATGAAAAGAAAAAATTGCATATCTGGTTTTGGGATGGTATAATGTAGTTGTTTTAGTATGTTTTTTAGGGGGCAGACTGCTCTGGAACGGAGGAAGAGGAAATGAAACAGGATGAAGTGCGCGAAAGCTTTTTTAAAAGGATGTTTGCGAAGGGAGAGAGGGAAGAAAGCCGAAAGGTGCTTACCTTTGTGCTGTGTATGGCATTGGTGCTGGCAGAATGCCTGATGAGCCTGGGGATTGGTGGAGAAAAGAGGGAAAATCAGGCAGAAGCGGCAGATGATACCGTGACGATAAAGGGGTACTCGGCTCGTGGCGATGGGAAATGGGATTTGATCGAGTTTGGGCATTATGTGCAGAAGGCAGATGCGGGCGCAACTCCGGAGCCGATTCAGTGGAGAGTGCTTTTGGCTAATGCTACGGAGGCAGTTCTTTTGTCGGATAAGATTCTGGATTACCGGAAAATGGCTGATTCTGACACAGAGGCAGCTAGTGCATTGGGACAGGACTGGTCGGGTCTTGGGATTTGGCGCTGGTTGAATTCTGCTGAAAGCGGCTTTTTAGCGAATGCATTGGATGAGGAAGAAAGGAAAGCGGTCGTAGAACCTGCTTCTTATTCATTGGTAGTAGGTGATACTAAGAGTCCGGTGTTTTTGCTTGATTCTGGTGGCAGTTTTCAAGCAACTTATGGACTTGATTACGACACACCTGCGCATAAGATAGCAAAGAATACAGAGTATGCTGCTAAGCAGGCAGTGGACTTATCTGCAGTTGAATCTGGCGGATGGATGCTGCGTGATCAGGCATTATCTTCTGACGTAAATAATGCCGGACGCTACATTTCGGCAGATGGTGAGCTAAAAACCATGGCTCTTACCGCAGTAGCCGGTGTTCGCCCGTGTCTGCATATAGATCTCACGAAAGAAGATGTTTGGAAGTATGCAGGAACAGTGGACAGTGCAGGAAACATAGTAACACCAACGCCTACGAGTACGCCAACTGCAACCCCTACCGGTACGCCAACGGTATC
>JAFVAA010000019.1 GCA_017476305.1 Lachnospiraceae bacterium | reverse complement strand
TCATTCATATCATTCCAAAAGCCGTCAATCCCCCGGTCTAAAAGGCGATGGTATTTCCTGCCGAACCATTTTCTCGCATCTTCATTCAGCATGTCCGGAAAATGACACTTTCCGGGCCATACCCCCACCACGAAATCCTCGCCGTTTTCATCCTTACAGAAATATCCTTTTTCCTTTCCCTCCTCGTAGACATCATATCCTTCCTCTACTTTTACTCCTGCATCAATAATCGGCACCAGATGTATCTTTTCCTCTTTCATTTCCGCAACCAGCGCATCCAAATCACCCAATGCATCCGGGTTAATCGTAAAATCCTTATACCGTTCCATATAATCAATATCCAGGTAAAGACTGTCTATCGGAAACCCCGCAGCCTTATGCTTTTTTACCACCTCTCTTGCCTCTGTCGAGGAAAGATAGCTCCATCTGCACTGCCTATATCCAAACGCCCATCTCGGCGGAATATAACTCCTTCCAATCAACTGACGGAACTCCTGTACCACCTGTTCCGGCGAATCTCCCGTAATCACATACAGATCCAGGGAAAAATCCTCAAAGATAATCTCCAGAAGATCTGCCTTTGAATACCCTATATCAAACGTAATCCTGCCCGGCGTATCGAAGAAAAAGCCAATCTGCCGTTTTCCAGAAAGCAAAAGAAAATTATGCGCCCCATACAGGGAATGCTTATCCTCCCTGTGCTCCGGTTCATCCGCACAGTAGCTTTCATAAAGCCATCCTCTTTTATTGATTCCACGAACCGTTTCTCCCAGACCATAGACAATCTCTTCCGTCTCCAGAGAACCTTTAAACCCCCGCTCCGTCTGTTTTAATCCGGTAAAATCCTCTGCCTGAAGCTCCGGCTTTACCGGTACTGCACCGGTTTCAACCGGTGTTCCAAATCGAAATCTCTTTATCATCACGTTTCTCCCTTCTCTTTATTTCCAATACACTTACCCTGTAAATCACAGCTGCCTGCAAAATCTTCTCAAAATAACGGCTATGAGCCAGACACTATCAGCTTCTCCAAGACCTTACAAGTGTTTCCTGCTCAATCAAATTCATCCTCCCGGTTTCCGCTATACGCATCCTCCGGCTTTCCACTCTGCTCATCCTCCTGCTTTCTGCTATACTCCTCTGCCAGGCGAAGCAGATTTTCCACCTCCGCTTGATTTGCTTTCTTTTTGGCCTCCCTTTTTGCTCTTCTGATATCCGCCTTTGTCCCTTTCACCGTTTTCTCGCCATCATCTCCTTCCTCTCTCTCCTTTTGCTCTTTGCTCTGCAGTCGGAACATCTCCGTAACATATGCCTTTTTGATCAGCTGTAAAAGAATGGTCGCTACAATAAAAACAAAAATCGTAATTCCAATCTTCCCCCAAAAGACAGCATCCGCATTTTTCCCTTCCCATTCATCATCAATCGCGTAAAACACCAATTTCGTCGAAACCCCTTCGATTTTGCACTGTTCCTTTAGCAGCTCCCTCGCATCCCTGGAAACTGCTATCTTTTTCCCGATTGGCAGCTGTACCTCTTTCCCCTTTGAAATCCCTTTCGAAATCTTTTTTGCCAGCCCACGATTTACCTGGGCTAAAATTTTCGTCCCGTCAGGAAGTGCCACTATGTAAAACGGACTGTACTGTGTAGAATAATCTACGACCGGTTGGATCGCTTCTGTCTTTTTCTCCTCTTTCTTTTTCTCTTTTGACTTTCCCTTCTTTTTCACCGTATAGTAATCAGACCATCTCCCCAGGCCATAAACACCGGTTTCGTTGATATAAAGCGGCTTTATCGCAGCATACCCTGAGCCTGCCTTCAGTTTCTTCCAGCTCTTTTTCGTTTTTAACTCTTTGATTCCTTCTCCTGCTTCCCTGCCCGTAAAATCTTTTTTTCCCCTGGCCTTTTTTATCTGCTTTGCGGTAACCGCTGTCTGCTCCTGACTGTCCCACAAAATCCCCTCCAGATCAAAGTGCAGATAAAAAAATGCAGTAATGCCAAACGCCAGAATCACCATCAGAACGCTCAAAACACTTCCAATTAACTTTTTCACTATTCATCCCTCCCCTGTCCGTGCCTTATCCTGCACCACGAAGTAATTTTATTTTACCATATTTTTTGAGAAAATAATACTATTATTCTTCTTGCAAGTTTTTTTTCTTTGATGTATGCTATACTCACAAACGACCATATCTGCCATCCTTTACAAAACAGCAGCATCGCCCTGCTGTTTCCACAAAGGGCAGGCAGGTTTTACCGGTCGTCAGTATAGTACCGTAAAAAAAGAAACATACCTGTTTCAGACTGGAGGAAAATATGAGTATAAAAATTGGTATTTTAGGCTATGGAAACCTGTCAAGAGGAGTGGAGGCTGCCATCACACAGAATCCGGATTGTGAATTAGTCGCCGTATTCACCAGAAGGGACCCTTCTGCTGTTTCCATCAAAACAGCAGGTGTATCTGTGTACTCCGAAAAAGACCTTCCGAATTTTAAAGATCAGATCGATGTCCTGATCTTAGGGGGAGGCTCTGCCACAGATCTTCCGGAACAGACACCGAAATACGCCTCTATGTTCAATGTAGTGGATAGCTTCGATACTCATGCACGCATCCCGGAGCATTACGCAAACGTCGATAAGGCTGCAAAGGATGGAGGGAAAATCGGCATCATTTCCGTCGGCTGGGATCCGGGAATGTTCTCTCTGCTCCGTATGATTTCTACTGCTGTCCTGCCGGAAGGAGAGAACTACACCTTCTGGGGCAGAGGAGTCAGCCAGGGACATTCCGATGCGATCCGCCGGATCAAGGGAGTGAAGGATGCCAGACAGTACACCGTTCCTGTGGAAGCCTCTGTTGCAAAGGTCAGGAACGGAGAAAATCCATCTCTCAGCACCAGAGAAAAACATACCAGAGAGTGCTTTGTCGTAGCAGAGGAAGGAGCAGACCAGGCTGCCATAGAGAAAGAAATCAAAGAGATGCCGAACTATTTTTCAGACTATGACACCACTGTAACCTTCATTTCCGAGGAGGATTTAAAGGCAGACCATGCAGGACTGCCACATGGCGGCTTCGTGCTGAGAAGCGGTGTCACAGGACACGAAAAAGAGAACAAACACATTATCGAATACAATCTAAAGCTGGATTCGAATCCGGAATTTACCGGTTCTGTCCTTCTTGCTTACGCCAGGGCCGCTTACCGTCTGCATAACGAGGGAGCCACAGGCTGTAAAACGATCTTTGATATCGCCCCTGCCTATTTAAGTGCCCTGAGCGGAGAAGAACTTCGAAAGACGATGCTGTAAAGCACAAAATGCATTCCGTGCACGGAAGCAGAGCATGCATAGAAGCAGAAAGAGAGAATACTTAAGACCACATAAGTATTCTCTCTTTTTTCATGCCCTTTTAGAAAATCCCGCCTGCTTTCTTCTCCGAAAAACACCACACCAAACCTTTGCCATGGCCTCACGAGCCCACCGGATGTTCCGTAAGCTTTGAAAAAACCTCTACCAGACGATTAATATGATCGAATTCCAGTTTGGCAGCCAAAAAAGCCTCCGCACCTATCTTTACGCTTTCTTTTCTCTCCAAAATAAACTTCCGGTCCACAGAAAGATCCCCCATATCCTTTCCTGTAATCGTACGAAAAGTATCCAGAAAATCAAGCACGTCCTTATGACAAAGCCCCTCCGCAGTCGCTCTCTCCATCATCAGCTCTTTATAATCCAGAGAACCGCCTTCTAACACCCTGGCAATTACCTTTAACGCCTTTTCTGCATGTACCGGTTTCTCTATGTAGCTTTTCGCCCCTGCCTCAATCGCCTCGTCTGCAAAATTTTCCTTCCCCTGAGAAGTGCACATAATGATCTTTGCATTCGGATCATAAGCCAGAATCCACTGCATACACTCCATTCCGTTCATGCCCGGCATACTGATATCACAAAGAACCACATCCGGATTATGCTTCTCATACTGCTTGATCCCATCCTCTCCATTGGAGGCTTCCGCACAGATCTTATACTCCGGAGCCAGCACTTTTTTCAGCAGCTTCCGCATCAAAGAAGCATCATCTATCACTAATACGGTATTCATTCTCCTTCCCCACCTTTCCTCAAAATAATAGCAATTATTTTATAGTATAACATGAACTCGCCCAAAAGTGTAAAATAATTTCATCTAGTTTTGCTTTTTTTGAATCTTTTTTCGCCGAATCCGATGAAGCTGCGGTCTCAGTGTAATCTCCACCGGGACAATACTATCTCTCATTCCTAAAAGGTTCCGCACTGCCTCTGCCACATCCTCCGGCAGTAAATAGCTCTCCTTCTCCTCCCCCTCACAAAAATCTGCATTCCGATAAAGATTTGTCTTCACCATATCCGGCCGGATATCAATGACCTTCACTCCGTATTTCCTCGTTTCCTCAAATAAACTCTCTGAAAAGCTTGAAAGACCTGCTTTCACGGCTCCATATGCACAGCCATGCGGATTGCTCTTTTTTGCCGTGACCGAACTGATATTGATCACATAGCCCCTCCACTTTTTCAAATCTCTGAGAAGCACCTGTGTCAAAAGAAGCGGAACCTCCAAATTCGTCCGAACCATGGTCTGTATTTTTTTCGGATCCAACTCCTCATGAAGTCCGTAATATCCCACACCTGCATTATTCACCAGCATAAATACCTCATAACCCTCCCTGATTTTCTTCACCTCGCCAAGCAAAGACTCTGTATCCAAAAGGTCACACTCGACCGGGTGAAATCCCTCTAAAAAATGTGTTTCGTTTTTTAGGGCAGAATCCTCAAAATTCCGTCCGAACCCAAACACCTCATAGTCCATCTCACAAAGCAGACGGCTGATGCTTTCTCCTATTCCCGAAGAAGCACCGGTCACGATAGCTGTTCTTTTCATACCTTTTTTCCTTTTCTAAAATCTGTCAATTCCATAAAAATATTTTTTCTTCCGGCAGTTCTTTTTTTAACTCTTCCTTTAAAAAGCCTTCCATCTCTTCCATCAGAACTTTCGGATAGTGGTAAACACCCCGCTCATTTTCGAAAGGAAACTGCACCACGGCAGAATCCGGTAAAACATGCCTCATCTTTTTTAAATAATCCTGCGAAATCCGAAAGGAACCCACACTGACATCATAAAGCCTTTCCATCGGAATTCTCTTTTTTACCTCCCGAAGCATCTGTTCATATTCCCTTTTCCATTCCGGCAGATAAATCATGGGATCGAAACACAGACGAACCGGAAACCCCATTTTCATAGCCTCCGTAATGCAGGAAAGCCTGTCAAAAAAAGAGGATGTCCGGTGCTCATAGTTCCGGATCACACGTTCAGGCGAAATAGTAAATGCGAAGATCATATTCGAACCCGGATGAAGTGTTTTCCATAAATCCGTCCGTCCACATTTTGTCCTGCATTCGATTTTCAGGTTTTTATGCTCTGCCGCAAATTCCGACCATGCCCCCACAAAACCGGTCAGATTTTCCACCGCCATCAAATCCGAATCATAGGAAATGCACAGATACACCTCATGCTCCTGTAACACCTTTTCCACCTCCGAAAAGGTATCCTCTATATTCACAAAAATCACCAGATTTCCGGATGGATACATTCCCTTCAGATAACAGTATTCGCAATCATAAAGGCAGTTCATCACACAGGAGGTATAGTAAAAATAACGCTCATCAAAGCTCTGACACACCGGAGAACCGGAATATAAAAAATTCTCCCTCCTTTTTGCCAGAATCAGCATCGGAGCCTGATTCTGTAAAAAAACATCCTGCTTTTTTCTGCAGAAAACATCCTTATAATGGGAAATTTCTATAATCTGTCGATTCTGTTTTCCTACAGTTTTTTGGCAGTTTTTTTTATCCGTACCGCGACTGCTATTTCCATCTTTCTCTGTACTTTTGTCTTTCCCTGTACTTTTCTCTTCCTGTATATATTCTTTTTCCCATCCCTTCAAAAAATAATCCAAAATCCGAATCGTCCTTGGATGATCTAAAATTTCTTTTTCTACATAAATATGGGAAAAAGGCTGACTCAATATCTGCATAATTTCTCCAATTTATCAAATAAATAGTAGCGTACTCTGCCATCTTTAAAAACCGAGCAGTTTCTTTTTCAATCTATCTAATACCCTCTTCCCCTCCCGTCTGTCCCTGCACGGAAGCTCTCCGAAATCTCTCATTTCCCGAAATTCTTTTTCATAATCAATATGTGCTGACCTGCAGTATTTCACGAGTTGAAAAACCGAATGCTTCATAGACTCGGAGCAGTGAAGTTCTTCATAAATTTTCTCTAAAGAAAACCCGCTTTTTTTCGCAGTATCTTCACTCTGCGTTTTCACGTCGCCTTTTCCCTGGCTCTCTTTCTCTGCTTCATACGCAAAAAGCATCTCCAGATATTCCACAAGCAGGGATGCCTTTTCTTCCATAATTCCTGATAAACGCTCTGCATTTACTTTTCCATCCCCATGATCAGACACCACCTTCAGAAAATGCATCTGATGCGGGGAAAAGAAATAAGAGCCGGCAAAGTAAATGGCAGCCGCTTCCATATCATGCAAAATACTCTCTTCTCTTACATGCATTCCTTTTCCGGAAAAATTCGGTTTTCCTTCTTCACAAACAGCATCCCCGGTTTCCCATAATCCCGGTTCCGTAATCACAGTCGCCTCCTGCAACATAGCCACCTTCGATGCCACTGCCACCTTCGGTGGCATAAAAGAAAACAGCATATCCGGATAAAAGATACGAGAGGAAATCCGATCGTACAAAGCATGGCACAGAAACACCTCCCCTGTCTCTATGTTCCCCTCTGCTGCACAGCTTCCCCAATTAACTAAAAAATCCTCCCTGCCGGCATGAAAAAAGGATAAACTGCTTCCTACCCCCGTAGCTGCAGCCAAAGAGCCAACCCCGGTCAAAATCAAACGAATGTCATCCCCCTCAAATACATCAAATCCGAATTCCATCTGTCTTCTCTTTAACCCCAAACGCCGTATCACAGGCTTTGCCTCTGGAAATAATGCCGTATAAATATAGATCATAAATTTCATCTTCTCCCTTTCTGATACCATACTACAATACCCGGCATAAAATTGTCAACACAAAAGGCTCATCTGAAGGTAGAAAGATGAGCCTTTTGTTAGTCCTTTTATCCTCATAAGCATGCACACATCCCACTTCTTGTCCGTTTTCCATGAAAGTATGTGCAACTTATTTTCACAAATTATATCGGATAGATTTTCAAAAATCTTTAATGTTATTTTTCCAAAAAAGTCCCATTTTATATGGGTTTCTGTGACTTTTTTCTGTGTAATTTTTGACATATTTCTGCCCAGGAACAGCACATCACAAAACCACTGCTTCAACTTCTTTAAAATCAATTTCTAAATCTTCATAGATATTGACTTTAACTGTTTCAGAAAAATCATGCTGCACACTGAGCACACCATGTGCAAAGTCGTTTACAGTAACAATTTTCCGTTCCGGATCCACAATCCAATATTCGCGCACACCACTTTTTTCATAATAATACAGTTTACGAACATAATCATTCTCCGGATTTCCCGGAGAAACAATTTCTATAATGAAATCAGGTGCGCCATTACACCTTTTTTCATCTATCTTTTCCGGATCACAAATAACCATGATATCCGGCTGTACAATAGTGAGAGGATCATCAGACAGCTTCACATCGTAGGGAGCATGAAACACCTCACATTTCCCATCCTTCTCCATGATATAATTGTTTAATATGGTAGACAATCTCATGGATATTCTCTGATGTGTGCTCGATGCGCCAGCCATGTCATAAGCAATATCTTCAAAAATTTCAACACGAACATTCTCAGGCAACTTTTCATATTGTTCCAGAGTCATATATTCCAATTGCTCATGTAATGCGAACACAAACATCCCTCCATTCTAAAAAAATCTAATGCGATGTACATACAGCATCCCTTACTTAGTATAACTCCCCAATCCAAGATTAGCAATTATTTTCTCATTGTGGCCTCTACCCGTCATGTTATAAGTTTATTGACCAAATTTACTCTTCACACATGCATGGAAACTGTATCTGCAGAAAAATGTGACACAAAATATGTTTTCTACATAAAATAAAGCAAATAATATTTATATAGGAAACGAAAAATGCTGACAGAATATCCCTTAGACCGCGTCGCTATATTAGAATATGCCCGAAAATGGGCTTTCGAAAGAAATCCTGCCTTCTATGATTTCAGCAGCCTTGGCGGTGATTGTACCAATTTCGTCTCACAGTGCCTCTATGCCGGAGGGGCTGTCATGAATGGCACTCCCGATACCGGATGGTACTACTACTCCTTAGATAATCGTTCTCCATCCTGGACAGGAGTAGAGTTTTTCTATGACTTTCTCGTAAACAACCGTGGCGTCGGACCATTCGGTGTCGAAATCCCTACGGAAGAGGTTCAGTTAGGTGATATCATTCAGCTCGGAAGGGAAAACCGGTTCTATCACAGCCTGCTCGTCGTAGACAAAATAGACGGAATGCCTTATGTGGCTGCACACTCAAAAGACGTATATCGCATGCCCCTGTATGGCTATATTTATGAACGAAGCAGAGGCATCCATATCTTAGGCAGTAGAAAATTTGAGACAGATCTCCCACAATAGCAGGAATCTGTCCCAAACCATATCAAAAGGAGTGAAAAAGTCATTTCGAAAACTTTTTCACCAGCTTCCCAAGCTCCCACTCCCAGTTATTGTGTTCTGAATACCAGACACACGCATCCGCTTCCGGTATTCTGTAATTCAGGGAAGAACAGACGATGACCGGAATGCGGATATTCTTTTCCCGCAGCTTTTCCATCAGCTTCTCCCCGGCATGCACATCTGCTTCCCCGGAAGCAGTCAAAGGAAAATGCATATCTGTTTTCCTCTCTTTTTATGTCAATCCGAGACATTGTCCGGATGTCTGCTCTTTTACTGTTTACAGCCATTCCGTCTGCGTACAATAACTTTACTCTTTCAATTTTTTTCACATCTCAACGCCAGCAAAAAAGAACACTCCTCATTTCCAAGCAAAAGCACAGAATCCCGGCTGACACCTATCCACTGTTCTTTTGGAAGCCTTCCGTGCCCACTGACCTTCGTTCCATTTTTAGAATAATCGCACACATAGTAGCACTGCTCCTTTTCATCAAACCGGATTCCACAGTGCTTTCTGCTTACCGCACGATGCTTTACTACAATCTGTACCTGGCTGCCATCTCTTCCAATTAAGATTTCTTCTTCATGATACAAACGGTAAGAGGTATTCTGACCACTGCCACGAATCCCCAGAATCAAGCCATATTTTTGTGCTGAGGCAAACTTTTTCGTCAGAATCATGGTTGACTGCTCATCCTGCCAAAGCGTATTTTCATCAACCTCTTTATCTGCCTCCTATTTTCCCAGGGAGACAAGATCAGCCATCGCAGAAAGCTTCTTTCTGATCTTCTCCCATTCCTCCTTCACATTCTCTGCATATTTCCTGCTGATTTGAAAGCTTCCACCGGAGGTTACGATCTCATTGCCACTGATTCCCTCTATTTTATGACCATTGATCAGATAGCTTTGATGACATCTGATATAGCCATACGATTTTAACCTCTCCTCCAAATCATCTAATTTTCCATAAAACCAGATTTCCTTATCATCATTTAAAAAAACAGCGCCAATCTTTCTAACATTGCTCGTGAAGTAAAGCACTGCATTTAAGGGAATCATCTGCTCTTTGCCCTGCACTGAAACAGACAGATAGTCCTTTTGATACTCTGTCTTCTCCTTCAGATACTGCTTCATCTCATAAGTAAATTTTTTTAAATCAAACGGCTTTACCAAATAGGCAAATGCCCGGCAACGGAATGCTTCTGTCACAAAGTCCACCGTATCTGCGATAAAAAATACATCTACATCAAACTTTTTCTCCCGAATATACTGCAAAAGTGCCAGACTGTCTACCCCCACCGAGTCCATCATCAAAAACAAAATATCAAAATTGAAATCATTTTCATCCAGACGTTTTTTCACCTCAGCTACCTGTGAAAAACATTCTGTAATATAATCATCCTCGATATCCGTATCCATGGAAATGTAATCAAGTAATTCCGTCCTCTGCTTTTGATCCTTTTCACAAATTGCAATACGCAGCATATGCTCCTCCTTCTGCCAGTAAAAGTTTATCTTGTTCTGTAGATGAAACAGGCTTTATTTTATAGCTCTGATTATACCATAATTTTCATCTCATTCATAGTAGTTTCTGTCCTGAAAAATCATGTAAAAAAGCCGGAAAAAGACAGCCAGCTTCCTTTCTGACAGCTGGCTGTCTTTTTCTCTATAGTACGAACACAATACGCTTAATAAAGTCCGGATATTACTGATGTCGGACGATTCTGGAATCTTATCAATAATTTGGTGTCACATATCCAAGCACATAAGAATTTGAGACCGTCCTCTTTGCATTATTCGTAAATCTGACCACTTTCCAGTTCCCATCGCTGCACAAGATATTTCCTTCTACCGTCTGCAAATATCCATTGACAGGAGCACCTGTAATCATTCCCACATGGCAGGAAAGTGTTCCGTAATTCTCCGTATAAAATACCAAGTCCCCTGCCTTTGGTGTATAATTCCCCCCATAATATTGTGAATACTTGAACTGT
>JAFVAA010000230.1 GCA_017476305.1 Lachnospiraceae bacterium | reverse complement strand
GGTAAGAAGATACAGACAATCCTGTCTTTATACATTAGAGGAGCTTTACCACGGATTTGAATGAGTCAGATGATTCTGCCTTTTACAGATATGAAAGAAAATGATTTTGAAGATAATCTTCAGGATGAATGTGCTGTTGCATCAATGTCAGATTATAACTATCCTTCAAAAATTTAAAAAAACTTGACAGATTTTTTGATTTGTGCTATTTTACTAAATATATTTAGTAGTACACTATTAGAGATTGTTTGTTATCTTTTGAGGAGATATCATACGCTTAGATTAGAAAAAAAAGCGGACAATGGCGTTCGGAAGAATGTCATCGTCCGCTTTTTTTCTAATTGCAGAGAAGATGTGGGCTGCTGGAATATACAGAAAAGAATACAACATCATAGAAGCGGCAAAGGAGGCGTTTGAATATGTTATATAAGATTATTTTTGGTTTTGTAGTTATGGAGGCTTTGTTATTGATCGTCGTGTGTGTCAGAGGAGTCGAACAGAAGGGTAAGAAAAATATGAAGAACAGCATTACCGGAGCATGGAATCGCTATGCATTTATGAAACAGATGAAATATTCTTTCAAAAAGGGAAATGCTTTTGCAGTTATCGTGAAGTTTTCAGATTTGAAGTATTATAACACTACGCTGGGAGTGCATTCCGTAAACAGGATTCGGAAAAAGGCTGCCGAATGGCTGGATGCCGCATGGAAGGAAATGCAGTGCTATGATTGTGGAAATGGTGTATTTGCCCTTGTCGGTTTCGGAATAGAAGGAAGTAAAGAAAAAGAAATCGAAGGGAAAATCATGGAGCGTTTTCAGGATGCATGGAAATGCATCAAAACGGAAATCGTCATTCCTGTTCAGGTCTGCAGCGTCCATATTCCGGACGATGTGCATACGATGGAAGATATGCTTTTAGTGGTTGACAGGGAGTTTAGCGGCAAGGAATCCGAAATACTGAACTTTCAGGATATGCTTACGGAATATCAGCGTAAAATCATGGTCGAAGCTGCCATATACAAAGCACTTGAAAATAAATCTTTTGAAGTTTATTATCAGCCAATCTGGGACAGAGAAAATGGAAATATCCATTCCGCAGAAGCACTGATCAGACTAAAGGATGAGGAACTTGGTTTTATATCTCCGGAGGAATTTATTCCGATAGCGGAACGGAATGGCACCATATTTGATATCGGTCTGTTCGTGTTTGAAGAGGCCTGCAGATTCTATAAAGAAAAGAATCTGCAGGCACAGGGAATAGATTATATCGAAGTCAATTTATCGGTAATCCAGTGCATGGATTCCAATCTTGTACAGAATTTTAATGAAATACTTTCACAAAAAGATCTGGAAGCATGTCATATCAACCTGGAAATCACAGAGAGTGCGGTAACGGATAATCAGGGCATACTGAAAAGAACGGTAAGAGCTTTGGATCATATGGGCATCCGATTCTCGTTAGATGATTACGGCACAGGGTATTCGAACATCTCATTTATGTATGATATGCCTTTTACTATCATAAAGATCGATAAGTCGATTTTGTGGAAGGCACTGCACCCGCAGCTGGGGCAGGGAGATTACAGGGCGAGGATCATGCTGGAAAAGACAGTAAGTATGCTGCAGGAGATGAAGTACCAGATTTTGGTAGAGGGAGTGGAGACGGAAGAACAGAAAAATCTATTGGAAAAAATGCAGTGTGATTATCTGCAGGGGTACTTCTTCTCAAAACCTCTTCCTGCAGATGAATTTATGGATTATTTACAGGCAGCGAATACATAGTGAGGTGGCATGATATCGTTAAGGATATAGACAGGATAAAAAGGAAGGCACTGTTAGTTGAAATCATAAGAGAGATTGATGAAAGACACAGAGGAATTTTTAGTGATGGAAAGAGGTGAACCATATGGATGTGAAAGAGTTATGTAAATATTCAGAATCAGTAAATGTACTTATGGCGAGATATGGTGTCAAATTTGGGATTTACAAGAACCATGTCTTCCATGAGCAGTTATTTCCCTTTGATATGATACCACGTATCATTGGGGCAGAGGAGTTCTCTTATCTGGAAAAGGGACTGGGGCAGCGGGTAAAGGCACTCAATCTTTTCATACAGGATATCTATCATGAGAAAAAGATCATTCATGACGGAGTGATTCCGGAGGAGTTTATTTATGCGGGGAGCGGGTACCTTCCCATCTGTGAGGGTGTCATGCCACCGAAAGGCATCTTTTCCCATATTTCCGGAATTGATCTGGTACAGAGTAAGGACGGAACATGGTATGTGCTGGAAGATAATCTAAGGATTCCGTCCGGAGCTTCTTATCCTATGATTGCAAGGGATTTGTGCAGAAAGTGTTCTCCGCAGACCTTTCGTGAGAATCATATGGAAGATAACAGGAACTATGCGGCTCTGTTACGAAAAGTGATGGATCATGTGAATGTGGGAGGGCATACGGTGATCCTGACTCCCGGCAGATACAATGCGGCTTATTTTGAACATTCGTATCTGGCGGAGCAGACGGGGGCACACTTAGCGAGCGGGCATGAGCTGATCGTGGAAAATGACCATCTGTATTTTATTGATTTTTCCGGAAAGAAGGAACGGGTCGGAGCGGTCTACCGGAGAATATCGGATGAGTATCTGGATCCGATGAATTTCAATGAGGAATCCGTCATCGGCATCCCGCATATTTTTGATATTTACCGGAAGGGAAATGTGGCGATCATCAATGCGCCGGGAAATGGAGTAGCAGACGATAAGGGAATCTATTATTTCGTGCCAAAGATGATAAAGTATTATCTGGGAGAGGAAGCAATTCTCCATAATGCACCTACTTATCTGCCGTATTATGAAAAGGATATGTCCTATGTCCTGGAGCATTTTGATGACCTGGTATTAAAAGATGTGGCAGAAGCAGGGGGCTATGGTGTTGTCTTTGGAAATAAGATGACAAAGCAGGAAAAAGAGGATTTCATACGGCTTTTAGAAGCAGAGCCGAGGAGGTTCATCGCACAGGAAGTGATCGATTTTATTGATATCGATATCATGGATCAGGGAGAGATCGTGCCGAGAAAAGCAGATCTCAGGGCTTTTGTACTGATGACAGAGGAGCCTGTCATATGGAAGAGCGGATTGACACGGTTTTCCAGAAATCCGGATTCATTTATTGTGAACTCTTCACAGGGAGGAGGTTTTAAGGACACATGGGTATTATCTCGGTAGAAAACACGGACAGATTATATTGGCTTGGCAGGTACAGTGAGCGGGTGTATACCACGCTCCGGATCTTTTCGGAACAGTATGATTCGATGATCGACCTGTCGGATGACGAATATAAGGAGTATTGTATACGGCAGGAGATTCCGGATATTTATACTTCTGCGGCTGATTTTACAGAACGGTACTGTTTTGATGAGACAGATGAAAATTCCATCATCTCCAATCTTACACGGGCGTATGATAATGCCATCGTGCTGCGTGAAGAGATCGGTAGCACGGCATTGTCCTATATCCAGCTTGCGGTCTATGCGATGGGAGATGCAAGGGTCTCTATCGCTCCCCTTTTGGAGCTGCAGCATATCAGGGACAATATCGCTGCCTTCTGGGGAGTCGTGGATGACAGCGTTGATGATGAACATATCCGCAGTATTATCAAGTTTGGCAAAAGGGTGGAGAGGATTGATATTTTTTCCAGGATGCACATGGGAGCGGAGGAACTGCGCCGCCAGGTAAGGAGATTAAATGACCGCATCCCGCTGACCGGCCTTTCCTACAGTAGGAGGAGACTGGCGCATATCAACTATCTTGTGGAAGAGGACGAGATGGATTATGCGGACTTGATTAAAGAAGTCGAGGCACTTTTGGAATGAAGATTCTGAAATTTCACTATCATATGGAAATCCAGTTTGATATGCCAGTGAAGGAGCATCATTTTACATTAAAATGCCTCCCGTTAAGCGGACATGGACAGCTTGTGGAAAGCATTAATTATCAGGTGTTTCCGAACCGGTATATCAGCAGATCCTCGGATTCTTTTTCCAATGAATGTATCTATGGATACTGTGAAGAAGAACATGATCATTTCATGGTAGATGTGGAGGGCATCGTCCGTACCGGTATGGAGGGGAGCGGGGCAGATGGGACTGCAGCTTCCCGGAGCATTTTCAGATATCAGACACAGCACACCATGCCGGGCATTCAGATGCGCAGATACCATGATAAAATAGAAAAAGAGTTTCGTCAGGCAGAGGATACAGAAAGTGGGAAGACATTAGAAAAAAAGGCTCTTTTCTATATGCACCGTCTGCATCAGGATTTCACATATGAGAGTGGTACGACAAAAATCGAAACTACGGCAGAGGATCCACTCCGGATGGGACATGGGGTATGTCAGGATT
>JAFVAA010000018.1 GCA_017476305.1 Lachnospiraceae bacterium | reverse complement strand
TGCTTTTTTTATTTATAAATTCGTGCAGCTTAAAGCGGCTCCTCCAACCTAAGTACCGGGAGCCGCAGGGCTTTCCGTATATATAAAAACAATCAGGAAAGGAGATGGTAAATCCAAAAAACAAAATAATATCAGAGAAAGCTTCCTGTATAATATAAACATAGTGAAGCTTGACTAAAGAAAATACCTCAAGTAAATTTAGATAGTTACTGACCTCACCGTTAGTAAAAATCTAAAGAATACAAGAGGTATCTAAAATGAATGTTAAAACTAAAAGCAAGAAAAATCAAGTAGTTGTTGAAAATATTTTTGAGCAGCAGGAAATTATAGCCAAAGCAGAGGCTATTAAATCCCAATTGCAGGCTTCTACATGGCGTGAGTTGGAAACCAATGGAAAATTCGATAAGAACGATAAGCTTTCATTTATACGTGATGACATGCTTATATTAGGATGCGATGTAGGCAGTGAAACACATTATATCAGGGCAATCGATGCCAGAGGCAGGGAACTCAGTAAGTCCGCATTTGCATTTGCAAACAGCACAGAGGGATTTCAAAATGCCCTTGACTGGATCACAAAGCATGCAGCAGCAAACGATAAGACACAGGTAGTAATGGGGTTGGAGCCCACAGGGCACTACTGGTTCTGCCTGGCTGTATGGATGATCGAGAATGGTATCAGTGTTGTGCAGGTTAATCCGTATGCGGTAAAGCAGACGAAGGAAATCGAGGATAACAGCCAGCTGAAAGACGACAGAAAAGATCCTAAACTGATTGCCAATCTTGTAAAGGATGGGAACTTCGGAATGCCGTATCTGCCGGAAGGGATATATGCTGATATGAGACGTCTGTCCATGTTTCGTGACCAGTTAACAGAAGACCGTATCAGATGTTTGAACCGCCTGCACAGGGAAATGAAGATCTATTTTCCAGAGTATAAGGACGCAATTGGAAAAGTGGATGGGAGCTTCTGCATGGAAATACTGAAGGCGGCTCCATTTCCTGAAGATCTGAAGAAACTGGGGCAGAAGGGAATAGAACAGGTATGGCATAATGCGAAGCTTAGAGGAAGAGGTTATAACAGGGCAGTTACCATTCTTGGATATGCTGAGAACAGCGTAGGATTAAAGGATGGTGCAGATGCAGGCAGGATGGCTGTAAAGTGGTTTGTTGAATGTATTTTAGAATTAGACGAACAGCTTTCAGATATAGAAGAACAATTAAACCAAAAATGCAGGGAGATTCCTTATGCAACAAATATCCTTGATATTTCAGGCGTTGGGGAGCATATACTGTCAGGAATCCTGGCAGAGATAGGAGACATAAAGAGGTTTGATGATGTAAAGGAAATACAGAAGATGGCAGGAATGGGGCTTGTGGCATGCAGTTCAGGAAAGCATGAAGGAAAAACCAGGATAAGCCACCGTGGACGCAAATGGCTCCGGTACTGGTTATTTCAGGCTGCAAAATCAGTAGTGGCACATGCAGATGAATTTAAGGAACTGCACATTTACTACACTACAAGACCGGATAATCCGCTAAAGAAAATGCAGTCGCTGATCGTGCTGGCATGTAAAATACTGCGGGTGATCTATGCAATTCTGAACAAGGGCGGGACATATGATCCGAAAAAACTATTGTCAGATATAAAAAGAAACACACAGGCAGTACAGGCAGCATAAGCGAAGTAATATATTTGTTCCAGAGCTCTGCCGGAATCCGGTGTTGCTGGGTTCGGGCAGGGTTCTGGATAAGAAACCCGAAGGCGGTGAAGCATTAAGCAGTCTTCACCAGTAACAAGACCAACAAAGCGAAGCAGGGTGTGCGTCCACTGAAATCAGATCCCTGCAGAGTGAAGCAGGTCAGTAAAGATCTAACACAAACAAGAGCTGTAGCTGGCAGTAGTTCTCTCCGTAGGGCATGACCCTGTTTGAAAGCTTAGCCGGCACTCAGTGTATGAATAGGTGGGACGAAGGAAGTTGGCACAAGATGCCATTAGACATGGAAGGTTCACCATCATAGTTAAGCAGAGGATTAATAGCCTTAATAAAGTAAAATAATGGATGCTTTATTAGCTGTACCCCGGTTTGACTATTCAGTACAAGATACTATAACTATTCTACACTATTAGCTCGTTTTACAGAGGTAACAAAGTAAATAAAAGCCTTAAAAATAAATGATTTAGGGCTTGACATTATAGGAAGGAGGATAAAAATGATTTCTATTATAATTACATATTATTCAGGAATTAATATATTAAAATCAAATATTCAATTGCTTGATAAAACTGTGAATATTGATGCTGAAATAATAATTGTTAATGACAATCCAAGTAATAAGTTAAATGAACAGGAACTATCTAATTTAACTGATATACCAATTAAAATCGTTCCAATGCTTGAAAATAAGGGGTATGCAGCGGCATGCAATTTGGGAGTGACCGAATCTTCTGGGGACTTGCTTTTATTTTTGGATTGTGACATATTTGTTACTAATTCATGGATCCAAAAAATGTATTCAACATTGAATAAAATTTCAAATT
>JAFVAA010000229.1 GCA_017476305.1 Lachnospiraceae bacterium | reverse complement strand
TATTTCCTTTTCCAGATACCCTTCACAGTACCTTTCATAAAACCCTAACTTCTTATATTTCAACTCTTCCATATTTGCCTGCAATTCCGACAGCCGTTCCATATTCGATCTTATCTTTGCTTTCTGACCGGACATTTTCCCTCTCGCCATGATCATCTTCTTTTCTGCCATTCCCATATAATCCTGAATTGCATTGAAGACCGTTTTTTCCATATCAGCCTCTATAGGAGAACGCATCTTTTCGCATACTGCCGCTCCTCCATTCCTTCCATATGCGCACCTAAACCGCTTAGTCTTCTCATACCGCACCATCTTCCTCCCACAATTTCCGCATACCACCAGTGACTTCAAAGGATAATCACGCTCAGGTGCTCTTGCTTTCCCGGTCTTTTTAATGGCTTTCTGCGCCAATTCAAACTCTTCCTCTGTAACAATCGCCTCCTGCACCCCTGAAACCACAATCCAATCCTCTTTTTTTACTGCAACCGACTTCTTACTACACGGTGCAGCCAGCTCCCTCAAATGCCCTACAGAAGCTCCCGTATAAGCAAACCGCCCTAAAATCTGCCATATAGCCGTACCCGTCCAAAAGCTCTTTTCAGAAGCATATCCAAATTTCCCACTGTCTGGATGATTTCTCCTGTAATATGCGCCAGGGGTAAGAATCCCTTCCTGATTCAGCATCCTTGCGATCTCCCCCGTACTCATCCCTTTCATGGCACATTCAAAAATCTTTCTCACCACTTCCGCAGCCTCCGGATCAATGATGTTCATTGCCTTCCTGTCCGGATCCGGCATATATCCATATGGCGGCATCCCCGTTGCCCTGCGCCCTTTCTTCATGCTCTGCCGCTTGCCTGTCATCTCCTTCACCGAAAGATCCCTGCTGTACGCATCATATACAATCGTCCGCATCACAACATCCAGCCCGCCTGTCGTCCCCTTATACTCCGCGCTGTCATAAACATCGTTCACCGATATATAGCGAACCATTAAAAAAGGAAACAGACATTCCAGATAATCCCCCATCTCAATATAATCCCTGGAAAATCTGGAAAAATCCTTCGTAATGCAGACAGAATACTCGCCTCCCCGTATTCCCTCAATCATTTTTTGGAAGTCCGGTCTGTCCGTATTGGTTCCTGAAAACCCATCGTCCACAAACTCCGTCCTCGGGCATCCCGATAGTTCCTTATGGTTATCCAGAAACCTGTGGATCAGCCCCCTCTGGTTCACAACGCTGTTGCTCTCATCCTTGCCCTTCCCCATCTCTTCGTCTGCCATGGACAGCCTAATATAAATGGCAATCTTTATATCTTCCCTGTTTACACTTTTCGTGTTTTTCTTTACCGCATCCAACCCTTTCATCTTCAAACACCCCTCTTCTTCCGAATTTCTTCCAAATATTTTCCAGTCAGTTCAAAAATATCCTGATACTTCATGACAATCTCAATCGCACCATGCTCATACACCTTTACCTGCTCTACCACTGCATCCGCCAGTTCTTTCGTCATCTCTTCCGCATCACGCATACTTTCCATCAGCCTCAGCCACCTGTTCTCAGGCGAAAGTGCTTCTGTAAACTCCGCCCTTTTCTCCATCACAGCCTCCAGTTCACTGTTCAGCTCCTCAAACTCTTTTTCAAAAGAATTTTTTGCGTAAACGTACTCCGCTTCATCCAAAAGCCCCCCCACATAATCCTCATACAGCTTTGTCCGTTTTCCCTGAACTGCCTTTACCCTTGAAGAAAGCCTTGTGACAGTCTGATCCAGGCTCTTTTTCATGCCGTCCACATATCTTCCCTCTTTCAGTTTTTTCATCATCTCTTCATAATCCAAAGCTATTCCGATGTGTGTCCGCACCGCTTCAAAAACCTTTTCTTCCAATGCTTTTTGCGTAATCCGGT
>JAFVAA010000228.1 GCA_017476305.1 Lachnospiraceae bacterium | reverse complement strand
TATCCACTTCGATATTTCAAACTTCAAACTTTTTAATGAACGCTATGGCTTTCGCCTGGGGGATGAACTTCTATGCGAAGTAGCCCGTACTCTTCACGATGTTTTTTCCGAAGGTACGGTCGCCAGATTTTCCGACGATCATTTCGTCGTCTGTGTCACCAGTGGTGCAAACAGTGCGATCACAGACCGCGTAGAAAACGTGCAGAGGCAGATCTTACAGGCAGAGGAAGCGACAAAGAGGGCCAGACTAAAAGCAGGAATTTACTATTTAGAGGATACCTGCTCCGAAGTGGGACTGGCCTGTGACCATGCCCGTCTGGCATGTAACAGCGTAAAAAACAGACATGATATCAACTACTGCATCTATGATGACTCTTTAAGAGAACGTTTAAGAAAGCAGCAGTACGTCCTTGACCACATTGACAGTGCCATCAAAAACGATGATATCAAAGTGTATTACCAGCCGGTCATCCGTGTCGCTACGAATGAGATCTGCGGATATGAAGCACTTGTACGTTGGATCGATGATACCGTAGGTTTTCTCTCACCTGCCGATTTTATCGATACCTTAGAGCAGTTTCATCTGATCCACAAGCTTGACAGCTACGTGATAGAAAAGGTATGTGAGGATTACCATAAGCTAAAAGCCAAGGGACTGCCTTTGGTCCCTGTATCCGTAAACCTCTCCAGACTGGATTTCGAGCTCTGCGACATCTTCAGTATCATAGAAAACACCAGACAGACCTATGGAGTTCCGATGAATATGCTCGATTTGGAAATTACAGAAAGTGCCTTAAATGATAATTCCAACTTTCTGAAGCTGGAATGTGAACATCTCCATGACCTTGGATACAGCATCTGGATCGATGATTTCGGAAGCGGATACTCCTCTTTAAATACCCTGACGGAATATCCGTTCGATGTACTAAAGCTGGATCTGGTCTTTCTACGAAGCTATGACAAAAACAAAAAAGCCGGTCCTTTAATCGAATATATCGTAAAGGGCGCACTTGGAATGGGAATTTCACCACTCATCGAGGGAGTAGAAACGAAAGAGCATTTTGACTTTTTAAAGAAGATCGGCTGTGTTCGTGCACAGGGCTATCATTTCAGTAAGCCACAGCCACTCTATGAGCTGATTGCTTACATGGAGGATAAAGGCTTTCAGTGGGAAAAAAATTGAAGCAGAGGATTCGGTTTCGACCTTTTTATCAAGACAGTATTTTATGCGCAGAGAAGGCATCCACCTTACGGTGAATGCCTTCTCTTTCATCCTCTTCCATTCCGAATACTGATTATTTTACTTTAATCGTGACTTTTTTCTTCCCGGAAAGGTAATTCGCATTTCCTTTTGCTGTTACTGTAATAGTATAACTGCCTTTTTTACATTTTTTCGGAACTGTAACGATTCCTTTCTTTGATACTGTAATCTTCGCTTTCTTTGCTTTATTATCCAAAGTGTATGTTACCGTTCCCTGTGCTTTTTTCACACCAATACGAAAGGATTGCTTTTTCGTTAAATTCTTCTGTCGTCCTCCCATTTATCGGATGCATCGTTTTGATGATACCTTTCATAGCGAAGGATCAGTTCAAACCAGCTGTCTCTGGTATCGTTCCCCTGAACTGTCATCTTATGGATCAAATGATGCGGATCTGTGTCTGAAACAGGAGACAGTGTCACATATTCCTTCGCATCCGCACCGGACAGCTCCACATCCCTCTGATTTTCCTCGTCCCAGCAGCGTACGGTCACAGCACTTTCCGGTTCAAAGCGAAATCCCGCTTCCTCCCAGGATTCCGTCATATGAAAATACAGATCCTTTGATTTCCCGCTCACCACATTTACATCCCCTGTAATCTGGGAAGCCAAAGACATCGTTTCACTCGTATAAAAACCGGAACGCAGTTCAAACTCTCCAATGAAAGTATTATTTACTTCTGCACCGCTATAAGTGATTTTTACCCTCTCCAGAGAATTGACATGAAAAACAGCAACTCTCGGATTGCTCTCCTTTGCAGTAACCGTAATGTCATCGCACGGAGTACCATCCAAATGTGTAATGGTAAGCTCTGATGGATCTACATGTGTCACCTTTCCATCTGCAACATAGTCAAACCACTGCTCATCATTATTTTCAAATCCATGTCCCCATTCTTCACTGACACCTTTTGTCAAATACTCCGGGTTATCCTGATCCCGATAAGGAATCTGCTCCCCATCACCATTTACTAAAATGGTATTTCCGGAAACATCCGTATCCATATTTCGGACTGTTTTTCAATGAAAAAAAGAGCATGGCCGGCATTTTTATTATTTCCTAAAAATGTCCAAAAAAATATTCAATCATATTCCTCTATCTCACGAAGCATACAAGCAATCTCTGCTTTCACAGTTTCTTTGTCTTTAATTTCTTTAATAAAAGAACTATCCATACCATACTGCCGGATCTTATCGATCCAGGTCAGTAATATTTCCGAAGGATATCCTTTTTCCACCAGGCTGTGATAGACATATGCAATTTCATTTTCGACATTTGTATTAAATACAGCGGTATCATCAGAATTAATAGTTGCCATAATATGCCGTTTCATGGAAACGTTTTCGGAAATTTCCGGTGCATTTAGTCTGAACATATGGTGTTTATACAACTCTTCTATGGCTCCGATAGCCAGATTGGAAGTCGGGTTCGTTTCCACATAAATCCCACGCCTCTGCACTTTTTCCAAGACATAGTTTTGAACCTGCGAAAGCCATGGTATATCTTCTTTCGAAATTTCCAGCCAGATCACCTGCCTGTATCGCTCCACATAGACCGGACAAAAAAATGTACAGACAAGCTCCGATACGGTCCAGTTTTTTTCTCTGTCCCTTCTCATATCCATATTATAAGGACATACGTTAAAATGGTCCTTATTATCTGCAGGATAACATTCTTCAAATACATCTGATAAATCATACTGAAATTTTTTTTGGTATGCTTCATACAATGCGTATACCGTAATCCCATTCATATTCTGGTATATTTTTTTTGCACAATCCAAAATTTCCTTTTCCAAAGATAGTGTATTAAATGTAAAATGACAGGTATCTTCCCCGAGAATTCCCCACAACCACAACAAATTTTCCAAATGCTCCCCGATAGGAAGCGCAATATTGGAATTCTGACGAACCCAGTATTCCAGATCTACTCCCAGAGCTATCGCATGTCCCACTCTGTCACATGGGCGGTAATTAAACTGTTCAATCACTTCATCAATGTGGCGCAGTCCGGAAAGGAGATGTCTGAAGTCTTCTCCTACATGGTATGTGAGTCCGATATTCTGTATACGTCGAAACTGTTCTCTCATTTTTTCAGATCCATCATCAGGTCTCCTTATTTTTTTTACGCCATGGGTATCACTTCTCTTCCGTAC
>JAFVAA010000227.1 GCA_017476305.1 Lachnospiraceae bacterium | reverse complement strand
CGACGGATCAGACGGTGCAGTATGAATCCTCAGATGAGTCCGTGGCGACGGTGTCTCCGGAAGGCATCGTAAAGGGAATTTCCGTGAGCGAAGTGCCTGTCGTGATTACCTGTACCTATGTGCCGACCGGAAAGGTGGCACTTTGTCTGGTAACGGTGGAGAGCAGAGTGAAGCTGACCTTGAGTCCGACGAAAAAGACGATCGTAAAGGGCAGGAGCTTTACCATCAAAAAGACGATTACGCCATCGAAGTTCAAAAATACCCCTGCACAGTGGAAGTCTTCGAATACGAAGATCGCTACCGTATCCCAGGCGGGGAAGGTCACCACGAAAAAGGTGGGAACCTGTGTCATTACCTGTGAGCTGGTAAATTATAAGGTCAAAGCCACGTGTACCGTAAAGGTGACAAAGGTAAAGACGACGATTAAGCTGAATAAATCGAGCATCCGGATCAATATCGGGCAGACCTATAAGCTGAAATCGACGGTCACGTCAAACGATACCAAGACACCATCCGTGAGGTATACCTCGAAAAATAAGAAGGTAGCGACGGTTGGCAAGACGAATGGAAAGATCAAAGGGAAGAAGGTGGGCTCTACCATTATCACGGCAAAGACGACGGACGCGGCACATGCGACGGCGAGATGCCGCGTGACGGTAATCCGTCGTGCGACCTCCCTGAATCTGAATAAAAACTATGCGATCTGCTTTATCGGCGGTACGATCCGGCTAAAGGCCACGGTGAAGCCAAAGAGTGCATCGATAAAGAAGCTGCAGTGGAGCACATCGGATGATACGATTGCATCGGTCGATCAAAATGGTAAGGTCTCCGGTCTGCAGGAAGGGGATATCTATATCACTGTGAAGACCACAGATGGAAGCAATCTGAGTGACCGCTGCTACGTAAGAGTGATGGAGGAGATTCCTGCCAGCTCTGTGACAGTCGCACAGACGAAGCTGACCATGAAGAAGGGCGACACGGCAAATCTTTCCTTTACGCTTTTGCCGACGAATACCACGGATACCGTATCCATGGCATCGGATAACAAGCGCGTGGCTACTGTGACAGATGCAGGAAAGATAACGGCAGTAGGGACTGGTACGGCGACCATCACGATCATGACGACCAGTGGCGTTATCAGCACTGTGGAGGTACATGTGGTCGATCTGAATAAGTCAAGCATCCGGATGAGGCAGTACGATACAGATACCCTGGTAGTAACGGGTACGGATGACACGATTACATGGTATTCTGCGAATAACCGGATTGCTACTGTGGCGAATGGTACGGTGACAGGTCGTGCCATCGGAACGACGTATATCTACGCATATGTGGACGGCTGCAAGCTGGCATGCAGGGTACAGATCGTATCTGTCAATAATAATCAAAGATAAGGAGAAAACATTGCTACTGAACTTACATGTGAAGAATCTCGCGATCATTGACGAGGCAGAAGTGGATTTCTCTAAAAATTTAAATGTGCTGACCGGAGAGACCGGTGCCGGAAAGTCGATCATCATTGGTTCGATCAGTACGGCACTCGGTGGAAAGGTCTCGAAGGATATGATTCGGTCAGGGGCAGAGTATGCTCTGACCGAACTGACTTTTCTGATAGAGGAGGAAGCACAGAAAGAAAAGCTGAAGGAGCTTGGGGTTTCTTTCGAGGGGGATGATACGCTTCTGATTTCCAGAAAGATTATGGAAAAGAGGACGCAGAACCGGGTGAATGGGGAAACGGTCACTGTTTCGCAGATAAAGGCGATGGCAGATCTTCTGTTGGATATTCATGGACAGAATGAGCAGCAGTCCCTTTTACATAAAAGGAAGCACCTTTTGATTTTAGATGAATATGCGGGAGACAGACTGACGAATTTTTTAGAGGAGTTACGGAAAGTCTACCATAGATACTGCGAGGTAGAGGAGGAGCTTTCGGAAAAGGAAATG
>JAFVAA010000226.1 GCA_017476305.1 Lachnospiraceae bacterium | reverse complement strand
TGCTGCCCCATCCCTTTCCTCCGTTTCTCTGCCAGACAAAGACAGCACATCCTGCGCACGTTCTGCCAGACCTTCCTCCTCTAACTCCCTTTTCTTTCCCATGATCAGCCGGCATCCTAACACGATCAAAAGCACTGCTATCACAAGCTGTGGGAAGGAATGCAGAAATCTCTGGAGCTGATAGTTGATAAATTCAGGAAGTGAAATATTTCGATAGCTAAGCTCCAGCAGCAGATAAGCACCATATAAAATCATTAGGACACCACCCCATCTTGCCGCATGATATCTTTTTATCCGGTCAAACGGAATATGAAATCCCTCCAATACAGAAACCCTGCCATCCTTTGCCACAGAAAGCTCCTCATCCGTCATATGCGCCATGTTCCTCGCATGAAAAAAGGCATACACATAGACCACCATACCAAATATGGTAAGCTCAGGCAGTTCTAAAACTGACGCCACAAATAAAATCCCTGTAAAAGTCACTAAAAGGCTCATTCCTGCCCGCATAAATCCCCAGTACATCTCTGCACATCCCGGGATAAAAGAAAAACAAAATGTCCAAAACGTATTTTTCCGCTTTACTCTCATTTCTCATCCTCCTCATTTATTTCCTTTTCCTTCATGGAAAAAAAATTTCCAAACGTAACGATCTTTTTCGTAAAATCAGACACGGTCACGGAAATCTCCTCCCGTTTCTCCGCATATTTTTCCCGGTCAAAGCCGGTTCCAAACCCGCTAAGCCGGTGGAATGGCACCAGAAAAACAAATGCTACTGCTGCCGCTGTCACAAGTCCCACCTCAACGGAATATCCAATGAACTCAAACCTCCTTTTTCCTCTCCCTCTCCTCTGATTCTCCTCTCCTCTTTCAATCGCTTCAAAAATTTCCCTCTTTAGATAGGATGGTGCATGAAGTCTGTCGCCGTCCTCTATCTCCCGCATCATCTGCAAAAGCTTTTCCTCATCCATCTCTCTGCCTCCTTTCCACCTGTTCGGACCGGTATATTTTTCTCAGCTTGTCTCTCGCCCGGTAGATTCTGGTTTTCACAGTCGCAAGCCTCTCATTCATGAAAGAAGCAATTTCCTCCGGTGTCTGTTCCAGATAGAAATAGCGGTACGCCACCTCATTATAGGGCTTCTTTAACTTCTCACAGCTCTCCTTTAATCCGGCACGCAGATCCTTTTCTAAAATGACATCCTCCGTCCCCTTCGGAGCCTCAATCTCATACAGACTTTCCGGCTCCACTGCCACAGCGGCATGACCTGCTTTTCTTAGATAATCAATGCATTTATTGCTCGCCGTCTTTGCGAGCCACCCTTTTTCATGCCCCTCCTCAAGTTTATCTATAAAACGGTATGCAGTAAGAAAGGTCTCCTGCGTCAGATCCTGCGCTGCAAAATAATCTCCTGTCATCCGGTAGCAAATGGTGAGGATAAGATCCTGATATTTGTCTATCATGTCGGACAACCTTATTTTTGCATCAATCTTACCCACCTCCCGGTCTGGCACATCAAAAGCTCTGTCTGTTAAATTTCTGATGTACACGTAGTGTCAAGACAAAACCATCCTCTGCTTTTCTGATGTTTTTCTGTCTCTATCTATAATAACGTATCACCCCGTTCGTTTTTTTCAATTTTTTAAAAAAATTTGAAAAAAACGGGTACAGGAATTTTACCATCCTGTACCCGTCCAAACTTTCCTGTCTCTCTAAACAGGGATAAACTCACTCCCGTACCGCATGCATATTTCTTTTATCCTCGTACATCGCCTCATCGGCACGTTTAAATACCGTTTCTGTATTTTCATCCTTGTCCTTCTCATAAAAAGCACAGCCAAGTGCGGTCGATATCCTCTCCCACGGCTCCAGATTTTTATTTGCCATCAGCGTTTGCATCTCACGTTTCACTACCTTAATATAGTCTTCACACTTTTCCATCTCGTCATTTTGCACTATAATCAGGAACTCATCACCACCAATACGAAAAATGGGAGATTGCCGAAAGACATCATCAAGCATGACATACATCTTTTTTATATACTCATTTCCCTTGTCATGTCCATAATTGTCATTAATCTTCTTTAAATAGTTAAGATCTGCCATCACCATCGCAAACTCCGCATTTCCTGCCAGGATATCCCAATCCAGACGTTTTGCCGCCTTTTCATAAGCAGCCTTGTTTCCCGCTCCTGTAAGACTGTCGCGATATGCCAGTACATCCATTTTATTGACATATTCTTTCATATTACTGATTTCATTATCTTTTTCAATCAAATCCTCAGCATAAATACGGACATCATTTACCATGGAAATGATGGAATCCGATAGTGCTTCTATTTCATCACCCGTGTGGATTTCCGGATCATCCATCCTTAACTCTGTAACATCTGCACGATTCCGGCACTTATCCTCAAAAAGCCCCGCCGCTGTCTCAAGCCTTGAAATAGGACCTACGATTCTGCGCCCAAACCAGAAACTAATCGCAAAAAGCATAAATATCCCGAACACAACCACCACTCCTCCTGCAGTCAGCAGGTATCGAAAAGCCGCCGCATTGATATCATCAATGAGAATATCCCCGCAGATTACAGCAATAGGCTCTCCTTTGCTATTGAATATCGGTCGGATCGCAGTGTATATTTTTCCAAAATCCGTGTCGTTTCTAAAATATGTAACCCTTTCATCATAATCCATTCGGTTCATATACTGCTCTGCCACATCAGGCGGATATAAATCCCCCGTAAGGTTTCCCAAATCAGTCAGACCGTCCGTCCCATCTGCCTTCCCCCAGGAAGTCCATGCGGCGAACACATCCATCATATTATCCGGAGGATCTTTTTTTAATGGCTTGATAATATAAATATACTCCAAGTCATGAGTCTCTTTAAAATCATTTGCTAAAAGCTGAAGTTCCTCATACTGCTTTGATTTTTTCCCGGTATTGATACACGTTTCCAGATCATCCCCATCGATACATCTGGCGATAAAATCGATTG
>JAFVAA010000225.1 GCA_017476305.1 Lachnospiraceae bacterium | reverse complement strand
GATCTATCAGCTGTTAAAGGAAGTGGAAAGAGAAAATGAGGAGGATTCTATTGTGCTGATTCATGATGGCGTTCGTCCTTTTGTTTCCTACGATACGATCAAGAATAATATTGAAGGTGTGAAGAAATATGGAAGTGCGATTACGACGACTTCTTGCTTTGAGACGATTCTTTTGAGCGAAGACAGTGTAAATGTGGATAAGGTGCCTTACCGAAAAAATACTTATGCGGCACAGGCTCCACAGAGCTTTTATTTAAAAGATATTATTTCTGCACATGATGAAATCAGGAAGAAAAATCCGAAGTATGAAGATATGGTAGATGCCTGTACGATCATGACGACGCTGGGAAGGGAAGTTCATATGATTCCCGGAAACAGAGGAAACATAAAGGTGACTACACCGGAGGATGTTTATATGTTTCGTGCACTTTTAAATTATAAAGAAAATGAACAGACCTTTGGAATTGGTCTGACAAATGGTATCAGGTAGTGAAAACAGGATAAAAGGGAGGCAGAGTATGGAGTTAAAGATAGAAAGTCCGGATAATTCGATCCTGCAGGAGGATATAGAAAAATTGGCTGAAAAAGAGGAGGCTTTTCAGGCTCTGCGGGGCAGCCGCGTATTTGTAACAGGAGCAACAGGACTGATTGGTTCACAGATCGTGAAGAGCTTGCTGTGTCTGAACCGGCTGAAGAATTTTGGCGTCCAGGTCATTGCCTTTGTCAGGAGTAAGGAAAAGGCGGAAAAAGTCTTCCCATACTTTTCGGACAGGGAGGATTTGGAGCTTGTGTTTGGAAATATGGAGAAGCCTGTGGTATATGAAGGGAAGATTGATTATATCATTCATGGGGCCAGTGCGACAAGCTCCAGATTTTTTGTATCGAATCCGGTAGAGACGATCGATATCGCAGTAAATGGAACAAAGCGGATCCTGGAACTTGCAAAGGAAAAGCAGGTAAAGGGAGTTGTTTATCTTTCTTCCCTGGAAGTATATGGAATCCCGTCTTCCGGGCTTGAAACTGTTTCAGAGAAGGATTATGGGTACATCGAACCTTTGAATATCAGGAGCAGCTATTCGGAGGGCAAACGCATGATAGAGTGTCTGTGTGCATCTTATGCGAAGGAATATGGCGTACCGGTTAAGATCGCCAGACTTTCCCAGACCTTTGGAGCCGGGGTGGAATATCAGGATGGCAGGGTCTTTGCAGAGTTTGCCCGTTCCGTTATCGAGAAAAGGGATATCGTTCTTCATACAGAAGGGAAGACCGTGAGGAGCTACTGCTATACCATAGATGCGGTGGAGGCCATTCTTACGATTCTGTTGAAGGGAGAGGTAGCAGAAGCATACAATGTAACGAATATGGAAACTGCAGTTTCTATTTTTGAGATGGCAGAGCTGGTTTGTGGTCTAAGACCGGAAGCAGGGATTAAAGTGGTAAAGGAGATTCCGGAGGATGTATCAGGCTTTGGCTATAATCCGGAGATGGTGATTCGTTTAAATAGTGAAAAGCTGGAGAATTTAGGATGGACAGCATCCGTAGGATTAAAGGAGATGTTTGAACGCCTGATCTCAAATTTTGAACAATATGCGTAACTACGCAGCACATAGCAGCATAGCAGAACTCTTGTAAAGGGGGAATTCTATGAATAGAACAAATGTCGAACATTTTACTTCATTAGAAGAGGCAATTTCTTCTCTCTTTGGCGAGGATGTCCACATAGAGCAGAAGGGGCGGATTCATGGAGGAGATATTAATGAAGCCTATCGCATTTCTCTGTCTGATGGAAATACGATTTTTATGAAGATGAACCAAAAGGAGAATCTGAGCTTTTTTCAGAAAGAGGTCACTGGCCTTTTGGCGATTCAGGCGACGAATACGGTGAGTTCGCCGAAAATACTATGTACCGGGACAGATGATAAAAGAGAGATCAGTTTTCTTCTTTTAGAAATGATCAGTGGCGGAAACAGGCTTTCAGATGCATGGGAGGTTTTTGCGCATGAACTGGCTGCCATGCATCGCGCGGATACGAAGGAATTCGTACCGAATGGAAAATATGGTTTTTTAGAGGATAATTATATCGGGGCGGGAGAGCAGAAAAATACTCCGGGAGATTCTTTTATCCCATTTTTCAGAGAGCAGAGACTGGAACCGCAGATCAGAAGAGCCTCCCGTTATTTTAGCAGGGCGGATTTAAAGAAAATGGATGCTCTTTTATCCAATCTGGAGAAATTTTTAATAGAGCCGGAGCGCCCGTCCCTGCTGCATGGAGATATGTGGTCGGGAAATGTGATTACGGGGAACGATGGGAAAATCTGGCTGATCGATCCTGCAGCATATGTAGGACATCCGGAGGCGGATATTGCGATGACGGAATTATTTGGAAGATTTTCAGAAAGCTTCTATGAGACCTACAGGCAGGAGGGGCTGATACAGCCCGGCTATTCTACGAGAAGATCCTTATACAATCTGTATCATATGTTGAATCATCTAAATTTATTTGGTGGTTCTTATCTGCAATCGGTTTTAAAAATTGTGGATGCGTTTTCATAAAGATTCTGGAAACGCTCTTGTCATCTCTATGAAACTGGTATATAATAATTAAAGTATATATTTTTTCTTCGGGGCGTGGTGCAATTCCACACCGGCGGTAAAGCCCGCGAGCAGAGGAAGCACAGGTTTCAAATGCATGATTTGGTGAAATTCCAAAGCCGACAGTATAGTCTGGATGAGAGAAGATAAAAGAATTGTGATATATTCATGCCCTGAACTGATTCAGGGCATTTGTTTTATGCACAGGGCACCGAAGAAGGGGGATTTCCGGAAAGGGGGCTGTATATGGATGACAGGTATATGCTTCGTGCCATTGAGCTTGCGAAAAAGGGAATTGGAAAGGTAAATCCAAACCCTCTGGTGGGAGCCGTCATCGTAAAGGACGACAGGATCATTGGGGAGGTATACCATAGAAAACATGGGGATCTTCATGCGGAACGTCATGCATTTTCGAACCTGACGGAGCGGGCAGAGGGGGCAGAGATGTATGTTACATTGGAACCCTGCTGTCACTATGGAAAGCAGCCTCCCTGCACGGAGGCGATCATCTCGCATCAGATCAAAAGGGTTTATGTTGGTTCCGATGATCCGAATGTACTGGTGGCAGGAAAGGGAATGAAAATCCTCAGGGATGCCGGTATTGAGGTCATTCCTCATGTCCGGAAAGAGGAGTGTGATGCATTAAATTCTGTGTTCTTTCACTATATTACGACAGGAAGACCATATGTGGTGATGAAATATGCCATGACCTTAGATGGTAAAATTGCCTGTGAAACAGGAGAAAGCAAATGGGTAACAGGGGAAGCTGCAAGGCTTAGGGTACAGGAAAGAAGAAATGAATTGTCCGGCATTATGGTCGGGATCGGAACGGTGCTTGCAGATGATCCGAATCTGACCTGCAGACTGCCCGATGGGAGAAATCCGGTCAGGATCGTCTGTGACAGCCATCTTCGGATCCCTTTTGAATGCAATCTGGTCAGAACTGCGGAAAATATTCGAACGATCATTGCCACGATTTCTATGGATCTTAAGAAAAAAAAGGAGCTTGAAAAGCGTGGTGCAGAGGTCGTAATCTGTAAGGAAAAGGATAAAAGAGTGGATCTGCAGGATTTGATGCTTTATCTGGGAAATGAAAATATTGATGGGATTTTATTAGAGGGTGGCAGTTCTTTGAACAACAGTGCACTGAAGGCAGGAATTGTAAACAGGATCGAGGCCTATGTGGCACCGAAGATCTTTGCGGGAAGCGGAAAATATACACCGGTTCGCGGAATCGGTGCAAATACGCCTTCAGAAGCATATCTTTTAAGGAATCCCCAGGTAGAGAGAATAGGAGAGGATCTGCTGCTTACCTATGAGGTGCTTGGGAAAAAGAAAATTATGGAGTGATTTTGCTATGGAACTGAGTTCCTATGGAGCAGAGCTCCTATGGAGTAAAGCTCCTATGGAGTAAAGCTCCTATGGAGCTATGTTCCCATGTCGAAATCGTTACCGCTATACTTGCTGTGAAGGAGGTCTTTTGGTGTTTACGGGAATTATAGAGGAAATCGGAAGGATCCGGAGGATTCAGAAAAACAATCAGTCGGCGGTTCTTTCGGTAGAAGCAGATGTGGTATTAGAAAACACAAAAACAGGGGACAGTATTGCTGTCAATGGGGTTTGCCTGACCGTGACCTCCCTGGAGGCGAGTGGGTTTACGGCAGATGTGATGGCAGAAACCCTGCGAAGAAGTTCCCTGGGAGAGCTTATGACAGGCAGTCCTGTTAATTTAGAGCGGGCAATGCCTGCGGATGGAAGATTTGGCGGACACATAGT
>JAFVAA010000224.1 GCA_017476305.1 Lachnospiraceae bacterium | reverse complement strand
GTGGTAAAGGAGCAGGAGCAGCCAGACGGAAATTTTCCGACCTGCCCGTATCCGAATCAGGAGATTCGGGAAGCGATGGCACTTGGGATGGAGTATGCGAAGAAGAATCAGGCAGACCTTCTTTTGGCTACAGATCCGGACTGTGACCGTGTGGGAATTGCAGTGAAAAATGCGGATGGCGAGTATGTGCTTCTGACGGGAAATCAGACCGGCTGCCTGCTTCTTGACTATGTGTGTAAAAAGCGTATCGAAAATGGTACGATGCCGGAGGATCCCGTGATGATTAAAACGATTGTGACGACGGATTTAGGAGAGCAGATTGCGAATCACTATGATGTCAGGACGGTCAATGTTTTGACGGGATTTAAGTTCATAGGAGAGCAGATTGGCTATCTGGAGGAAAAGGGAAAGGCAGATTCCTATATTTTCGGCTTTGAGGAGAGCTATGGGTATCTGAGTGGTTCCTATGTCAGAGATAAGGATGCAGTAGACGGGGCATTTTTGATCTGTGAGATGTTTGCTTACTATAAGTCGAAGGGAATTAGCCTTTTAGAGCAGTTGGAAGAGCTTTACAAGGCTTATGGATATTGTTTGAATTCGGTTCATTCCTACGAATTTGAGGGTGCATCAGGTCTGGAAAAGATGAAGGCAATCATGAAAGGACTGCGCGGGGATGTTTCTTCCTTCGGCGGGAAGAAGGTAGAGAAGTGTCTGGATTATGCGCAGGGGCTGGATGGCCTTCCAAAGTCGGATGTGCTGAAATTTTATCTGGAGGACGGCTGCTCTATCGTGGTGAGACCGTCAGGAACGGAGCCGAAAGTAAAGGCGTATGTTTCTGTCAGTACAGAGAATAAGGCAGAGGCAGAGGAGCTGGAGAAAAAGATTTTAGCCGATTTGGAGCAGAAGTTAGGATAAGCAGCGATAAAAGGAGGGATGCGCCTTGAAAAATGTATTTGACCAGGATGGGGCTGTCGTAAAGTATGGAAATATGGTGGTAAATCTGTTTTTTGTCAGCATTTTGTGGCTGATTACTTCGGTGCCTCTTATTACGATAGGTGCTTCCCTTCCTGCCATGTATGACACGGTGTATCTGGCTGTCAGGAAGGAAAAAGGGTATGTGGCGAAGACTTATTTTTCAACGTTTTATAAATATTTTAAAAGCACTTTTAAAATCTGGCTTTTGCAGATCTGCGTGCTGGGTGTTTTAGGGATCGACCTGTGGTATTTCAGGAGAGCCATGATTGCAGGAAGGACGGAGGGGATGTTTTTTATTCCGATGCTTCTCGTTTCTGTCTTTGCAGTCGGATGGGTCTTGCTCCATGCCTATTTCCAGACGGATGAAGATATGTCGAAAATGAAGGTGAAGGAAGAACTGGTTCTCTGTGCGGGAAAAATGCACTGGACATTTGGTATCGCTTTGCTGTTTTTAGGAGCAGGCGTTTTGATATACATTGTCCCGGTGCTTCTTCTCATTGGTCCGGGGGCATTGTTTCTCGGCTTTGATGCAGCTTTGGAGAGGATGCTGATATAGCAAAAACTTATGTACGGTTCCTGATGGAAGATATAGGAACTATTAGAAGATATAGGAACATTTAAAAGTAGTGAATGAGATTAGGGAAAGGATGATAGAGATGGAAAAGTATACCGAGGGGATTTTGCGGTTAAAAAAATTTGCAGAACGGGCAGAAAGGGGAGAGGAGCTTACCCTTGGCTTTTTTGGCGGCTCGATCACACAGGGCTCTTTGGCATCTGAGCCGGAAACCTGCTATGCGTACCGGGTATTTGACTGGTGGCAGAAAAAGTATCCGAATGCGGTGTTTCATTATGTCAATGCAGGGATTGGAGGAACCAGCTCGCATTTCGGAGTGTCAAGAGTACATAGGGATCTTTTGATGTATCGTCCGGATTTCGTGGTGGTGGATTTTAGCGTGAATGATGAACCGGATGAATTTTTTCAGGAAACCTATGAGGGACTATTGCGAAATATCTGGTACAGCGATACGAAGCCTGCAGTAATTCTTTTGAATAACTGCTTTTATGACAGCGGGAAAACGGCACAGGAGTTTCATAATGCGGTAGGGGATCACTATCAGATTCCGCATGTCAGTGTGAAGGAAGAAATATATAGCATGCTAACAGAGGGAAAATATACGCAGGAGGAACTTTCTCCTGACGGACTGCATCCGAATGATCTCGGACATCAGCTTCTGGCAGAAAAAATTGCCGGAACGATTGAAAAAATCCTGGAAGGTGGAAAAACTCCGGAGCTGT
Source organism: Lachnospiraceae bacterium (assembly GCA_017476305.1). GTDB lineage: Bacteria > Bacillota > Clostridia > Lachnospirales > Lachnospiraceae > Butyribacter. The sequence goes on along the minus strand of JAFVAA010000224.1, from coordinate 8,363 downwards.
CAGGGGGACCTTCCGAAGCAGAAAAAGGAAAGGAAAATCCAGAAAAAATAGCGTGCTATACGCAGAACGCTTATGAAAAAGCAGTACGTCTGACGATTGAAAACGGTACACCGGAGCTTTTGGGATTTCGGGCAGATGCAGAGGAGAAAACGGGACATCTGGATTTCTTTAAAAATGGCTGGGTAGGCAGAAGGAAAGGAGACCGGCTGAAGCTCGTGGCAGAGGGAAGCTGTATCGCAGTCCAGTACCGAAAGACCATTCATAAGCCGTCACCGGTGGCGAGGCTTATTTTAGACGGAGATACTGGGAATGCTGTGGTACTCGATGGAAATTTCGAGGAGACATGGGGAGATTGTCTGTATATAGAGCCGGTTCTTCATCACGGAGAGAAGGGAACGCATACAATAGAGATCGAGATTATGGAGGCGACGGAGGAGGATAAGGCACCATTTTATCTGCTTTCGTTTATAGTAGCATAACGGTCGGGGAGGAAAACCGGAAGCCGGTGCGCGCTATACTTCAACATGGATATCTGACTGCTTAAGAGCATTAGATTGCAGGGAAAGGAGATCGGTATGACAGATGAGCTGAAAAATCCGTTTGAAACACTTTATTCTGAAGAAATGCAGGCGGGACGTTTTACTATTGTACAGGACAGGGTACGTGTGAATGGGACAGAACAGAATTATGATTATCTGAAAATACGGGAAGGTGTCAGTATCCTGGCGAAGTATCAGGATAAGATCATCTTGCAGAGACAGTACCGTTATCCGGTCAGAGAGTGGCAGTGGGAGCTTCCTGGCGGATTTGTGGACGAGGGAGAGACACCTGAGGAGGCTGCTGTGCGGGAGTTAAAGGAGGAGACCGGCTTTTTGGTCCAGAGCGTGAAGGCTCTTGGCTTTTTCTACCCGTCCTTTGGCTCCACGAATGAGAAGATTCACCTGTTTCTCATAGAATGTGAAGCAAAGGGGGATACTGCCCTGGAGCCCGGAGAGGTAATCAGGCAGAGGCTGCTTCCTGTGGAGGAGGTAAAGTCTCTTATCATGAATGGAGAATTCCGGCATGGAGCGGGCTTGGCAGCATGGGCGAGAGCGGGCCTGCAGGACTGATTCAAGAGATTTGAACTGCATTCATCTCTGAATCTTTGGGTTTCAGGAAATGAGAGAGTGCTAGAAAGGAGTTATTTATGGAATATCCGATTTTTGAGATAGAACATCTGGATATATGGGGAAGAACCGGACGGGAGGAGGATTCCCTGATGGTGTTCTTTACGGGAAGCGGGATTGAGTTGAATGTAAAGGCAAAGGAGCTTTTTGTGACGATCGAGGCTGCCTTTTGCGAATACGAGCTTTGGGCGGACATTCTCATAGAGGGCGAGCTGTCACAGAGATTTCCTCTGCTGGAGGGAACGCATACCTATCAGGTATTTCGTGGCTTCGATGGAGAAAAGGAAGTCAATGTGAGGATTTTCCGGGACACGCAGGTGATGGCAGAGGAAGAACGTTCTGTGTTCCGTATCTGCAGCCTGAAAACGGACGGGGAGTTTCTGCCGGTGAAGAAGCACGAATATCTTTTGGAGGTCATTGGAGACAGTATTACCTCCGGAGAGGGATGCGGAGTTTCGAAAAGGGAGGAGTTGGTTTCTGCCATTTTCGATGCCATACACAGCTATCCGTATCTGCTGGCAGAACATTTGGATGCGAAATATCAGGTAATGAGCCTGAGTGGATGGGGACTTGTGGCTTCGTGGGATGGTGATGAACAAAATTCGATCCCTGGATACTATAATCAAATATGTGGTATGATGAGAAGCTGTGAACGCTGTAAGAAGGCTGGAGCACATTCAGAATGGGATTTTGAAGCGCATCAGCCGGATGCGGTGATTATCAATCTGGGAACGAATGATGGTTCTGCTATGAGTTCCCGGCCTGAAAAGTGGACGCTGGAGGAGTATGTGACGCTTTTTAAAGAAAAGGCAGTCCGTTTTCTGAAAAATATCAGGGAAAAAAATAGAAAGAGCAGAATCGTATGGGCTTACGGTATGCTTGGAAATGTCATGGAGGAGGATATCAAAGAGGCGATAAAGACCTACCAGAAGGAGACCGGAGATGCAAAGGTATTCTGTTTGGCACTTCCGGACTGTGGGAACAGAAAGGGAGTCAGGGAGCATCCTGACAGAGAGGCGCACAGGGAAGCGGCAGAGATTTTGGAAAGATTTTTACAGTGACAGGCTATGGTGAAGCAGACCGTCTGGTACATCGTAAAGGGGCTGGATCCCTGATGTGCCGGACGGTCTGCTGGTTTTACGGTTTTTTCACGGAATTCTTTTTTGGTAAAAGCTTTGTTACGATCATGCTGATGAAAAATCCGATGCAGGCTCCGAGGATCGCAGCACCGGCTTTCAGGAAAATATGCCGGTAAGGAAAGCTTCGTACTGCGGATAATGTAATCTCACAAAGCACATACCTAATGAAAAAAACAAAGGTGTAGTTTTTTAGATCTCTGGCTTCTCTCACGATCATGCCTAAGAAGAAAGCGATAGCGAGTGCAATCAGAGAAAAAAGAAACAGGTTTGATTTCGAATAGTGCAGTACCCTGGGAAGAATAACCAGTTTATCGAGGATATTCATGTTTTGTCTCCTTTCCATGCTTGTGAACAGGGTTCAAATATATATTTCCGCTGTTCCATACAGTATAGCACAGGGGAGGAAAAGAGGCAAGATACCTGGTTCAAATCTTCCTTTTCTTTGGGGGATTTTTATAGTATAATGAGGATAGAACAGACTGGGAAGCAGAGTACGGTGCAGGAGGAAGAAGCATGCTTAAGACGATTAAAGGAACCTTGACGATAGCAGTCAGCATAGTAATAGCAGCAGGGATGCTTTTACTGAGTGTGGCAGCAGTGTTCATTTCGGGAAGCAGTCTGGTTGGGACTTCTGAGGAAAAGTTACGTGAGGAAGCTTTGCTTTGTGCTGAGCGGATCGATCATTGGATCGATGGGGAGAAAGCGATGGTGGAGGGAGTGAGACAGAGCCTTTTGGGGACGGCAGCAACCAATGAAAAATCCTTGGCTGCTGTTCAGTCGGCAGTGAATTCCTCCGATATGATCCAGCTGGATATTTCGATTTCTTTAGATCAGATGAAGGATGTTCTGGTTTCCTTTGCGGAAGGCAGAGGGCAGCTTTTGAATCTGTATATTGGAACTGCTGAAAAGGATTTTGTTCAATCCAAGCCCGATGCTGCGGCACCGGAGGGGTATGATCCGACGGAGCGGGGCTGGTATAAGTTTGCAGAGGAGAGAAAGGAAACGGTAGTGACGGATCCCTATACGGATGTGTTGACTGGTGGCATGTGCATTACGGTAGCATCCCCGGTATACATTGGAGGCGAACTGTTTGCAGTCATCGGTGCGGATTATACATTGGATACGATTCATGGTATCGTTTCTTCTGTGACGACGGATATAGGAATGTATGGATTTTTAGTGGATGCAGGGGGAAATTATGTCAGCCATCCAAATGAAGCCTATATGCCGGGAGAGGATAAGGCTGTTTCTTTCATTGCAGAGATGCCAAAGCTTTCCACGCTTGCTTCTGCTCCCGGGAAGGATGTTATTTTGGCGAAGGATCATAATGGAAAAAGGAATTATTTCGTTTCCGGGATGCTTTCATCCTGTGGCTGGGTAATGGGCGTGGCAGTTCCACGGCAGGCTGTCGTACATTCATTAAATACTTTGATTGCCATCTGTCTGATTTTGGCTGTTATCTGTATTGCAGTAGTCATTCTTTTGATGAGAATTATGATTCAGAGGCAGCTGTCACCGTTGGAGGAGTTAAAGGGATTTGTAAAAGAGAAGATCGTAGTGGACAGACGTGGTACGAAATATAAAAATGAAGTGGAGGAGATTGGTTTCCTGACCGATGTATTAAAGGAACAGTTTATTGGAACAATCCGGAAAACACAAGAAGAATCGTTACGTATGGAGGAACGGATGCTGCAGGCAAATCAGCAGATCGGGGAGATGAGTGAGGATATTATGACCATCCGTGCGACGATGCAGGAAACCGGTGCGAATGTGGAAAGTCAGACACAGAGTATTGAAAACATCAGCGCCACCTGTGGGGAGGTATCCAGGGCAGTGAACGGACTGGCAGATGAGGCACGGAGAATGGCACAGAGAGCCAGAGAGACACAGGAGAGGGTTGGAGAGCTGGTGCCTTCTCTGATAGAAAATAAAATCAATGCCGTCCGTGTGGCAGAAGAGAGCAGAAAGAGGCTGGAGGATGCGATTGCCGGTGCGGGAATCATAGAGGATATCGTGGGAGTTTCCGGGGCGATTCAGGCGATTGCAGAGCAGACCGGTCTTTTGGCACTGAATGCCTCTATAGAGGCGGCCCGTGCCGGGGAGGCTGGAAAGGGCTTTGCAGTGGTGGCGACAGAGATTGGAAATCTGAGCCAGAATACGACCAGGGAGATCGACAAGGTCAGTGCATTGACAGAAAAGGTGCTTGCAAATGTGGAAAAGCTTTCTGAGCAGAGTCAGAGCATTCTGGAGTTTATTGATACTTCGGTACGGAGAGACTATGAGAGTTTAGAGAGGCTGGCAAGTGCTTATGATCAGGATACGGGGTACTATGCGGAATTAAGTGAGGAGATTGGTACAGCATCGGAGGAGCTGGCAGCGTCTATCGTGAATATTACGGATACGATCGGGACGATTGAAAATTCACAGACGGAGTTGGATGCAGCGGTAAATTCTGTCAATGAAAATCTTTCAAAAATCGTGAACAAACTTCGTTGAGCTTTGTTCGTATGCGTGGTATAATAAAACGAAAAAGACTGCCGTTAGCGAACAGGATACAATATAAAAGATTTTTTAGGAGCAGGAGGGATGACCATGGCAAAGGAACTGACAAACAGGCAAAAGGGCGCGATAGAGACACGAAAGAAAATTTTGGAAGCGGCGAGAAGGGCGATTCTGGAAAAGGGCTTTGACCGTGTTTCTGTAAGTGATATTGCGAAGGAAGCCGGTGTGGCTACAGGCTCTTTTTATACATATTTTAAAAGAAAAGAGGATATCATCGAGGAACTGAATAAGACGGATTTTTCCAGACTGGCAGAAATTGTCAATCAGATGAAGGGAAAATCCATCGTGGAGAAGCTGGATAACTACTGCAGAGTTTATATGAAGGCTGTGGAACGCTCCGGTTTGGAAATCTGCAGACAATGGCTCAGGAATCATATTTCGGCTTCTGCAGAGAACGGGACTTTGGAGGCGACGAAATATCAATATGATTATCAGGCAATGCAGTCTGTGTTAAATGAGGCAGTGAAGCAGGGACAGCTAAAGGAAGAAACGCCTGTGGATGCGCTGGCATTTTTGATCAATAGTCAGCTTTATGGTTTTATGCTCGTGTGGTGTATGACGGACGGGAAGGTGGTAGGCTCGGAGCAGACCAGAAATTACTGCCTGCTGATGCTGAAAAAAAGTATTGAACCTTATTTACCGGCAGTCCCGAAGGCAGAGAAATAAATATGCAGGAGCTGGTGCATTACGAGGAGGAGCAGCAATCGGTTTTGTACCGAATCGGCATGAAAATTATCTGAACAGGAGAGACGGCAAGGAAGGTGAAGGCCAAGGCAAATGGAATCCTTTTTTTCTTGACAAACCATTCTGAAAGATGTATTCTTAACTTTGACATGTAGTTTTAAAAACTACATGTCAAAGTTTGTTCTATTTTGTCAAAAAAATTTGATGATGTCTTTGTATATGCAGATAGATATTATCCATTTTTAAGAATATAGCAGGAGGAATGGTTATGGAGGAAAAAACATTCTTAGACAGGGGGATCGCGGCTCCTTATATTTGTGTGGAGGAGACAGAGGAGGGATATTTACGGGGAATCACTTTTCAAAATGATGAGCGGTTTAACTTTGCCTATGACATTGTGGATAAAATGGCAGAAAAGGTACCGGATAAGCTGGCGATGCTGCATATTTCCAATGATTATGAAGAAACCCGTTTTACGTTTGCACAGATGTCGCAGTATTCTTCACAGACAGCGAATTATTTGGAAAGTCTGGGAATCAAACGGGGAGATAGGGTGATGGTGGTGCTAAAAAGGCACTATCAGTTCTGGTTTGTTCTTTTGGCACTTCATAAGATCGGTGCGGTGATCATCCCTACGACGAATATGCTTTTGGAATCGGATTTTTCTTATCGTTTTCAGGCGGCAGGGGTAAATGCAGTCATCTGCACCTCGGATGGAAATGTATCGAAGGAGATAGAGGAAGCGTTAAAGGGATATGATGGGATAAAAGTACGGATCATGGTGGGGGCGTGTGCGGAAGGATGGCATGATTTTAATGCAGAGGTGCAGAGCTTTCCTATGACTTATTCTTATCCGGGGGAGGGAAATCTGCCTGGAGGAAATGAGCCTTCCATCATGTTCTTTACCTCTGGGACGACGGCGTATCCAAAGATTACGACGCATAACTTTAAATATCCCCTGGGACATTATGTGACAGCGAAATATTGGCATATGGTTGACAGGGATGGTCTTCATCTGGCGATTTCCGATACCGGCTGGGGAAAAGCACTCTGGGGAAAAATCTATGGTCAGTGGCTCTGTGAGGCGGCTGTCTTTGTTTATGACTTTGACAATTTTAGTGCGAAAAATATCTTAAAGATGATAGAGAAATACCGGATTACGACTTTCTGCGCCCCGCCGACGGTATATCGTGTGATGGTTCATCTAAAGCTGGAAAAATATGATCTTTCCTCTTTAGAGCGTGTGACGACAGCGGGAGAAGCATTGAATCCTGAGATCTTCAGGCGTTTTAAAGAGGCAACAGGACTTGATATCATGGAGGGCTTCGGACAGACCGAAACAACGCTGACGATTGGAAATCTGTATGGGACGATATCAAAGCCCGGCTCCATGGGGCTTCCGAATCCACAGTATGATGTGAGAGTTATGCTTCCTGATGGGACTTTTGCAAAAGAAAAAGAGACCGGTGAGATTGTCATCTGTACAGAGCATGGGGCACCGGATGGTCTCTTTATAGAATATCACGGAGATCCGGAAAAGACGAAAAACTCCTGGCATGATGGCTTTTATCATACGGGTGATACGGCTTATCAGGATGAAGACGGGTATTTTTGGTATGTGGGGAGAACGGATGATTTGATTAAGTCCAGCGGGTATCGGATCGGACCGTTTGAAATCGAAAATGAAATCATGAAGCTGCCGTATGTTTTAGAATGTGCTGTGACAGCGATTCCGGATGCGATACGCGGCCAGGCGATCAAAGCGACGATCGTACTGGGAGAGAAGGTGGAGGCTGGAGAGAAGCTGAAGCAGGAAATTCTTTCTACGGTAAAGAAGAACCTGGCATCGTATAAATGGCCGAAGGTCATCGACTTTGCGAAGGAGCTGCCAAAGACAGTCAGTGAAAAAATACGAAGAAACGAAATTAGAAATAAGGATTGGGAAAACGGAGGCAGATTTGATGGAAGCAAAAAGCGAGCATAAAAACATTGTGATAACGGGAGCGGGGGCGATTACCCCGATTGGAAACAGCGTAGAGGAGTATTGGAAAAATCTGACGGAGGGCTTAAAAAGCGGCGTGGGAAGGATTACCCGCTTTGAAACCGGAGAGCTCCCGGTAAAAATAGCTGCAGAAGTCAAGGACTTCGATCCTTTGCTCTATATGACGAAGAAAAAGACAAAGGAAATGGATCTTTTCATGCAGTATGGATATGCTGCGGCAATGCAGGCGATTGAGGAGGCGAAGCTTTCTGCCGCAGCACCGGAGCGCATCGGAATCAGCGTGGGAACGGCACTTGGAGGAATCTCTCCCATCGCTGCTACCCAGGCAGAGCTTAGCAGTGGGGAGAAAAAGAAGGTCGGGCCGCGTTTTGTCACACAGGTGATAGGAAATGAGCTGGCGGCACACATTGCCATAGAAAAAGGATACAGGGGACCGTCTATGACGGTTACGACCGCATGCTCCTCCGGAGGAGATGCAATCAGCCTGGCATGTATGATGCTAAGGGCAGGGATGGCAGATTCTGTGGTAGCTGTGGGAACAGAGTCAGCGTTAGCACCTGTCTTTATTTTGGGGCTTTCTTCTGCACATGCTCTTTCGACCAGAAATGAGGAGCCTGAAAAAGCGAGTCGGCCATTTGACAGAGACAGGGATGGTTTTGTGATTGGGGAAGGCGGAGGTGCGCTTGTTTTGGAAACAGAGGAGCATGCGACAGAGCGTGGCGCAAAGATTTTGGGAAGAATCGCAGGATTTTCGAACTGTACGGATGGGTATCATGTGACCAATCCGGATCCCAATGGTGTCGGAGCCAT
>JAFVAA010000223.1 GCA_017476305.1 Lachnospiraceae bacterium | reverse complement strand
CTATGGAAAATACTACTGGACGTTCGATGCTTCCAGATACAAGGTACAGAAAGCGGCGACATCTATAGCATTCAGTGAGACTGCGGTTTCCGTGGACAAGGCAGAGACACCGTCAAGGACCTTGACGATTACACAGGGCCCTTCTGATTCCGACGACTGGGTTCTTCTGTCTACAGATAATGCCAGGGTGGTTTCCCTGTCTACGCCGAATCTGGATCTCTCGAAAGGGAAGACCGTCACCCTGACCTTTCTGGGGACTGGTACAGCGACGATCACAGCGCGGTCTCTCGTGGGAAATAGTGAGAAGACCTGTACCGTTACGGTTACTTCGAGCATTGCATCTGAGCATGTATATCTGGACGAGAAGCTCCAGAAAGCGGCAGATGGGACTGCTTTTGCCTATGCGAATGGCAGTACCAAAAAGACGGGGAACATGAGTGTAAATTATAAAGCCTCTGTTTTATATACGGATTTGCTTGTACCGGTCTATAAGACTGCAAAGGGAAAAGCTACCGGAAAAATCCTGGTCGGCCTGACGACGGAGATGCAGGAGCCGGTGGTAAAGGATAATAAGGTAGCGAAGGACGCTGCTGCAAATCAACTGGCATCCGTTTCCTATAAAAAGTTTACGACGGAAAGCAAAGAGACGATTGGAAAAATCACAGTGACCGCGAAAAAGCCGGGGACAGTCTATGCCTGGATTTTTGCCCTGACGACAAAGGATAATATTCAGACGGTCGGCTATGCACCTGTGACATTAAAGCCCGCACCGACAAAGGTAATTTTTCAGAATACGCCATGTGTGAGCGGGGAGGCGAACAGTACCTTTGGGACTGTCACCTCGAGGATGGCTGCGATAGGAACTCCTTTTGACATCTATCTGAATCCGACGGTGGCAGTCGTTCAGAAAATACGCCAGACGGTGACAGAGAATACTTTTTCTTTAAGTGTTCCGGATGCATCAAAGAGCTATATCAAGGTAGAAAAAAAGGCTGGCAGTCAGTATGGATATACCATCACTCCTTTGGCACTGAAGGACGGAAAAAAGACAAAGGTGGTCCTAAAGGCAGTCTGTGGGGAGAATACGACAAATGCGAAGCTTACGGTTACGATCACCAACAGTGTGAAGAAAATGAACTTCGCAAAGCTTGACAGTACAGAGGATTCCTTCACGGTTACGGATGTTGCGAATCAGAGCCTGAAGGTAAAGATTGCTGCCAGTGCCGGTTTGTTTGCCCGTACAGCGAAGCTGAAGGAAACGGTGACGCTCTATGATTCTTCGGCAGCGAATCTGGATGGTACGAAGATTTACCAGATTCCGTCAGCGACTGGATTCACGGTGGCAAATGCCGGAAATGTGACGGTAGAAAAGGGAATTACGGCAGAGCGAAAGAAAGTGTCGATGAAGCTTGTCAAAGGAACCACGGATGAGTATCAGATTACGGTGAATGCAGGCTTCGGAGACGGTCAGACGGCATATCTTTTAGTCGTGCACAATGGATTAGCCGGTCAGGGAGCCGGTTGGCGCGTGATTGAAGTTACCGTTGGTGCGAGTGGTATTAAAGGAAATGAAAATCCGATCTGGGCAAATGCGAAGGATACGGAACTAAAAAAGACAAAGGTAAATACCTCCCTGGCTCCGACGGCATACACGAGCGGAAGGAAGACGGTCTATGGGAAGCTCGTATGGATCTGCCGCCAGGAAAAGAAGGATCCTGAGTTTAATGCCTCTACGCATAAGGTAACTACGAAATCCGACAGCAAAGTCGCTTCTGTAAATGCAGATGGTGTCGTAACAGCAAAGGCAGGCGGAACGGCATATGTATATGCGGTCGATACAGGCACGGGGAATTTTGATCTGATCGAAGTGCCTGTAAAGGACACACCGTTAGATATCCGGATGTATAAAGCTGCATCTGCAGATCCGACAAAGGGAGATGCGGAATATAAAAAGGAAACCGTGGCACAGGGAGGAAAGGTAGATGTCTATGTGCAGGGGACGGTTGGAAGTGTCAGGGCCGGAACGATGAAGGTTTTGACCGGTTCGGGATACGATTATACCTATTCTGTGGCAGACAGTCAAAAGGATTATGTTTCTGTGACACAGGACGGGGCTCATTTTACGGTAAATGTGGCAGCAGATGCATGGACAAAGGCAGGACTGACAGGCAATAAAAAGCTGTCGATCAAGGTGAACTTTATCTGTGTGAAAAATGGAAAGAAGGGCACGTTTACCCTGAGTGTGACAAAGGGATAGGATATTTCTGATACAGATTTTTCAGAGTGGCTGAGGTCAGCCGCTCTTTTTTTCTTAACAAATGAAAAATAAATATTTATGCTTGACATATATAGACAGTCGATGTAATATATAGATATTCGATATAGTATATCGAATATCTATATATGGAGGTGAGAAGTATGGCGATTGATAAAACATTGGTTTCCGGCAGCATGGGTCTGATGATTTTGAAGCTCTTATCAGAGCGGGATATGTATGGCTATGAGATGATCGATACGCTGAGGGAGCGGTCAGATCACACCTTTGAGCTAAAGGCGGGAACGCTCTATCCTCTGCTCCATTCCTTAGAGTCGAAAATGCTGGTGAGCTCCTATGAAAAAGAAGTGTTAGGGAAGGTTCGAAAGTATTACAGCATTTCGAAGGAGGGGAGAAAGCATTTGGAAAAGAAGGAAGAGGAGTGGGGAGAGTATGTTGCAGCAGTGAGTCAGGTGCTTGCGAGGGAAATGGGGGTATGATGAGGATGAAGCTAAGAGAAAAAACGGAAAGTTTCCTGAACTTTCAGAAAAAAGAGGAGAGCAGTGAAGGAAACAGACTGAAAACGGAAAAGGGACACCCTGCAGTGGAGAGATATCTCTCTGAGGTTGGAGGGCAGATGCGGAGCAGCCGGATAAAGCAGAGTACGCTGGATGAGCTGGAGGGGCATATCCATGAGCAGGCAGAGGAGTACATCAGAGAGGGTGAGGAGGAGGCATCTGCCTATGAACGTGCAGTAAAGGAAATGGGAGATCCTGTGGATGTCGGCATTTCCTTTGACCGGATTCACAGGCCGCACCTTGAATGGCGTTTTCTGCTGATTATCGCAGGGGTCAGTCTGTTCAGCCTGTTTCTGGAATATATTTTGCAGGAAGCGGTCGATGCACATGATGTATATTTTCCGGATTACTGTGTGCATCTTTTATCCGGTCTGGCCGCTATGTTTTTTGTGTATCGTATCGACTACAGTTTCATACGGGGAAAGAGTATATACTTTGCAGTGGGATTTTTTACATTTTTTCTTTTGATGCTGCTGATGAACGGGAGAAATATAAATGGAGCAGAATACTTTGCATCACTTCATTTTGGCACCTATCATGGGATTCTGGCAGTTTCCCATTTTTTCCCGCTCTATCTGCCTGTCTTTGCCGGAGTATTATATGATTTACGTGGGAGGAAAGCGTGGAAGGCAGTGTCCGGCATTTTCGTGTTTTCCGTATTTCCGGTAATCTATACCTATGGGGTGGGCGATAATGCCATGACGGTGGTACTGCTTTTATCAGAGATTACTTTGATGGTAACTGCGGTAAGGCTCGGATGGTATACACTAAGTAAGAAAAATGTGCTTTTGGCAGCGGGTGGTGTACTCACAGGTGGTCTTCTCATGTTCGTTACGCTGGGACGCTCCCTTACATCGGGTTATCATTTGATGAGATTACAGTCTTGGCTGGATGCGCTGTCAGGCAGGGATAATGTATATAATATGGCGTCGGAAAGAATCCGGGATATTTTTGGAGACAGCGTGTGGATAGGGAAAAGCGATACCGCCAGCCAGGGCGTCATGATGATTCCTGCGAATATGCAGGAGTATGTTTTGGCGAATATTTCTGCAAACTGTGGGAAGCTTGCAGTCATTCTGGTTTTGGGAATATTTGTATTTTTAGGCAGTTATATCTTTCGGATTTCAGTCATGCAGAAGAACCAGCTGGGAAAGATGATGGGGATTTCGTGTGGTGTGGTTCTTTTGGCAGAGGCTTTCGTGAACTCTGGGATGGTTTTCCGGCTGTTTCCATTTGCTTCCGGACACCTGCCATTTCTATCACATGGAGGCACGGGCATGATCGTGTCCTATGCACTCTTAGGGATCGTGCTCAGTATTTTCCGGTATAAGGATATTTTAGGACCGGAAAATACGGTAGTGAAGGAGCCGTTCCAGCCAAGTGCCTAGTATATCATTAGAAAAGATAGAGAAAAAGCTCCTGTTCCAGATGATAGCCGGAACAGGAGCTTTGATTTTCTGTACTGCAGGAAGTACAGACATGGATTGGCATGGGAAATCTGCCTAAGCAGCGAAGCTGTATCCTGGATTTGCTTTATACACGCTTCACGGTAGATCTGTTATTTTTATAGTTCGGGCGTCCGCCCACGCCGCTCAGATCGTAACTGAACTGGAAGTAGCTGTGCCGTTTGTCTGCGAATTCCCAATCCGGATCAGAGCAAAGACCGTCCACTTCTGCCCAGCCATGCCCGAAAGAGCTTACGGCGGCACAGACTTTCCCACCGGCAGCATTTGCGAGGTAGGCATAAAATGCACCCCATTCGAAGCAGGCTCCATGTCCGTCCCGGAACATTCTTCTGGCATATACTAAATCCCAGTGCTTAGAATAGTGAAATGTATGGCTTCCTTTGATATAGTAGTGTTTTCTTTCATAATCATAGTCAGCTCTCATCTTTTGATTTGTCGTCATGGTGGCATTCGTAATTTTGGTAAGGATTTTCTGGCATTCCACCATGAGTGCCAGCTTTTGCTTTTTCCACTTTGCCTTAGCCTTTGCCTCACCGGTTTTAGAAAGTTTGATTTTATTTATCGTTTTATTTTTTACCATGTATCCGTCTGCTTTATTTTTCAGACGGAAAAAATAGTAGTTTCCTTTTATTTTCTGCCAGCCTGTCAACTGTACGCCTTTTTTGTCAAAATAATATTTTTTGGATTTAATCGTTACAAATCCCTTTACCTTTTTCTTTTTTGAATCATAATAATAGACATGTTTCTTTTTCAGCTGCCACTTGCCTTTATTGATGCTTTCCTGCCTTTTCTCTGCAGGGGTAGGAGTCTTGGTTGGCTTCGGCGTTTTTGTCGGCTTTGGCGTTTTTGTCGGTTTAGGAGTCTTCGTTGGTTTAGGAGTTTGCGTCGGCTTTAGCGTTTGTGCAGGCTCCGGAGTCTGTGCCGGTCCGGGCGTTTGTACAGG
>JAFVAA010000222.1 GCA_017476305.1 Lachnospiraceae bacterium | reverse complement strand
TTCTGGATTGGGCCACCTGCGCATCTGGGGGTATGGCTTGGAAATTTTTATGTCAGTATTTATCTGGTGGAGTTATTCATCTATATTTTGGTTGCAGCAGTATTGTTCTTCCGTCTGAAAAAGTTTCGAATGGTTTCTGAAAAATAGATAAGTGAGGTGATTGACAGAGCGCTTGTTTCATTCTATGATAAGGACGGTGGTTTTTTATACGTGCATTTTAACCACGAAAAGTGGTGTTTTGATTGCTTATTTGAAAAACAGGAAATCCAAATAGAGTGAAAAAGTTTAGAAGAAAAGAGGGGATAGGACATGCATGTTTTTGCAATCATTGGGTTGCTCCTCTGTCTGGGAGTAATCAGCTATAGCTTTATTGACAAAAGTAAAAATTTAGAAAAAAGAGAAAAGGAAAGATTCTGTAAAAAGCGGAGAGAGAAGAAAGAAAACGAAAAACAAAAATGAATTCCGGCAATGTAATTTCAGAATCTTTTGTGAGAGAAATTGCCGGTTAGAAAGGCAGGATTTTATGAAATATTTATTATCCATTCTGGGTGTTATTTTTTGTGGATTTTTAATGTTGGTCTCTAGTGAACATGGTTTTGCGGATCTGGTACATATTGGCTATTACTTTGATGTAATCAGTATTCTTTTAATGGTGGTCATCGTGGTACCTACCCTGCTTTCCTCCGGGCTGTGGAAGGATTTTGGAAATGCCTTTCGCCTGACACTCGGAAAGAAAGAAGCCAGAAGCGTCGTAGAACTCAGGCGCGCAAAGGAGGCGGCAAGGTTAGGGAGCAGGGTGTTTTTGGGAGCAGGTGTATTTATTACGGCATTTACCCTGATTTATGTGCTTATGATTTCAGACATAAAAATCATGCAGTATAATGCGGCGGTAGGATTGATCGATCTGGTCTATGGCGCAATTGGATATCTTCTTCTTTTGCCGATTCGTTCCAGGCTGGAGGTGAAAATGATTGAATTTATACACGGCGGGAATTTGACAGTAGAAGAGATCAATCAAAAAGAATCATAGACAGGAGGAAACAATGAGGAAGGGCATAGCAATTTTGCTGTACGTGCTTTTAATGGCTGTCTTTTTCGGATTTGATTTCTTCGAACTGTTCAATGTCAGACAGATTTCGTTTGTGATTCTCGGAGCGGGATTTTTATATCTGCCGAGTCTGTTTGAAGGAAAAAAGGAGGAGAGGGGATTTTTTTTCGATGGAGATCTGTTTGGTCAGAATGCTTTGTGGGCGAGTCTGATAGAATTTTTTGTATTGATATTTTCCATTTTATCCAATGGGAAAAAGCTGCAGTATCTGACACCGGAATTAGCCTTTGCATGCCGTCCGGTCTTGTATGGATTTTGCATCTGGCTGATTTTCCGCGGATATAAGAGCAGGAAATTTGAATATAAGAAAAAAATGCCGGATGAGGCAGAATGGCAGAATGAAAGGAAAAATCAGGAGGGAAAAACACAGGAAGCCGTGGTGCAGGGCAGTAGTGCAGAGGAAATGGTAAGAGATGCTTCTGCGGAGGAAAAAGAGCAGAGGGTGGAAAACTTGGTGAATACTTCAGAAAAACTCATGGATCTGGGGCTTACCAAAAGGGAAACAGAGGTGGCGCTTCTGATACAGAAGGATTTTAGTAATGCTGAGATTGCCGCAGAGCTTTTTATTTCGGAAACTACGGTAAAAAAGCACGTGACCAATATTTTTGGAAAAGCAGGGATTAAGGCAAGAGGTGAACTGAAAGAAATGATTCGAAATTTATAGAAGATCATCTTTCGCGGAGGATGCCGTGAAAAAAAAGATGCAAAGTTACACTTCATGCATCGGTGAACGCAATGCTTGAGGCTATTGCTGTTCACTGATGTCCAAAAGATATGATTTTGCAAAAAAAGCTCTAACAGATATTGTATAGAGCTTTTTTGCATACATTTTTTTGTATATGATTTTAGGATGGCAGAATTCTTCTGACAGATAGTACTTTGCTGAATGTAATATATTTGGATGTTTTGATTCCGGATTTTGGAGTGCTGGCATGGATGATCCTATTATTTCCCATATAAATGGCAACATGTACGCTATAGCAGATGAGGTCGCCGGGCTTTTTCTGGCTCCAGCTGACCTGACGTCCTGCGTGTCTTTGTGCTGCGGATGTGCGCGGAAGCGAAAAGCCAAAATGGGCATATATGGCTTTGGTAAAACCGGAGCAGTCTGCTCCTTTTGTCAGGCTTGTCCCGCCGGAGCGATAAGGATTTCCTATAAATTTTTTGGCGTAGTTCACGATACATTTTCCGACTTCCGTGGAAGAAGATGAAGAAGAATTCTTTCTTTTTGAAGACAGATATTTCGTAGAAACATAATAATATTTATTTTTTCTTTTTAT
>JAFVAA010000221.1 GCA_017476305.1 Lachnospiraceae bacterium | reverse complement strand
TTAAGATACTATTTTGCCGGAATAACGATAGGACGGTGAGGACTGTTATGGTCTGCAGCAGGGAGCTTATCGTTCCGATATGGTACTAAAGCAAAAAAAGAAAAGCATACAAAAAGTATAGAAAAAGGAGAAAAAGAATGCATTCATTTCAACCATTTGATTTTGAGCAATTAGAGATCAATCCGTTTCAGATGATAGGAAAGGATTGGATGTTAGTGACTGCGGGAAATGAAGAAAAGGCAAATACGATGACGGCTTCCTGGGGCGGGATGGGCGTTATGTGGGGGAAAAATGTCGTATTTGTCTTTATCCGGGAGAGCCGCTATACGAAAGAATTTATCGAGAGAGAACAGAAGTTTTCACTGAGCTTTCCAGATGGAAAGTATCGCAGAGAGATGAAGTTTTTAGGAGCAGTTTCCGGGCGGACAGAGGATAAGATCAGTGAAGCGGGAGTTCACCTGGGATATATGGATGGTGTTCCTTATATTGATGAAGGAAGGATGATTTTTGTCTGTCAATGCTTGTCAAAGACAGAGATAAAGGAGGAAGACTATCTGGATGATTCCATCGGAAGGAGCTTTTATGCAGATGGAGATTATCATACCATGTATATAGCAGAGATTTTGGGAATGTATGCAAGATAAAAAGGAGTAAAGCAGAAGCTTGCCGTGTGAAGTGTAACGCTTGCCTGGACGGTAACATGCAGCAGAGCAAAAAGGGGATTGACATTCACTTTTTTAGATAGTAGTATAAATCTAATGAAAGCCTGTTTGAAACGGGTGCGTTTATTCTATAATATCGTTTATAAAATAGCAGATATATTCATGGGGGTGGATCGAATTTTTTGATTTTATCATTCGTGAGTATAAAAAATATAAGGGAGGAAAAGGAAAATGAGATTTACAAAAAAGATTGGTGTTGTTGTGTTAGCAGGTGTGGTGGCTGCAGGTTCCATTGCGGCATCGGCTCCGCAGAAGGCAGACGCTGCAAATGTTACAGCGTATCTTTGCTTTACATCTAAGAGCTATGGTGGTGTTCTTTCTAACCATAATGACGCAAACCGTTCCAAAGGAGTTATGAATGGAAATAAGCTTGTGTCACTGAAAGGCATTACAGTAAAAAATGCGACCATTAAAAAAGGAAAATTCAGCGTTACAGTTTCTGCTACAGGAAAAAATCTGAAGACCTTCAGCAGTGAAAAAGGATGGAATTCTATTTATGTAGATACGTCTCTGGCAGGAAAGAAGAAGAGCAGTCTGAAGGTGACAAAGGCTGTTCTTAAAATGGATGGAAAGATCGTTAAGACGATTAGTAATCCTGCACTTACACCAGATCCTGGAAAGACAGCTGATTTTACACAGGTCATGGTCTTGAACGGCTGGAATTCTTATGCACAGAAGAAGTGTAAGGCTTCCAGTGTTACCAAAATGCCTACGAAGAGCATATCCGTTACGATTACCGGTACATTAAAGTAGAGGAAATGGTAAGAGGGAAAGAAAGGCTGCTGTGCTTCGGCATAGCAGTTTTTTCCTTTACAGGAGCTTTTCAGGAGGGAAGTATAGATGGATGAGATCGTAAAATCGCTTTTAAGATGGTACCAGAGCCATAAAAGAGAGCTTCCCTGGCGACGGGACCGGAATCCGTATCATATCTGGGTATCGGAAATTATGCTGCAGCAGACCAGAGTAGAGGCGGTGAAGGACTATTACCAGCGGTTCTTGGAGGCATTACCGGATATTTTTGCTTTGGCAGCAGTGGAGGACGATGTGCTGATGAAGCTGTGGCAGGGGCTGGGATACTATAATCGCGCCAGAAATTTAAAAAAATCAGCCGTGCTTCTTGTGGAGCAGTACGGCGGGGAGTTTCCGGAGAGCTTTACCAGGATTCAGAAGCTTCCGGGAATCGGCATCTATACGGCAGGTGCCATTGCATCTATCGCATTCGGAGAGCGGGTTCCGGCTGTGGACGGAAATGTTTACCGGATCTATACGAGACTTTTTGAGGATGGGGATGATATTTCCAAAGGGGCGGTGCAGAAGAGGATCCGTGAGAAAATTGCAGAAATGGTCCCGGAGGAGAATCCTGGTGATTTCAATCAGGCACTCATGGATCTGGGAGCAAATGTCTGTCTGCCGAATGGTGAACCTCTTTGTGCGGATTGTCCCCTGGAGGGCTTTTGCCTGGCGAAAAAAAATGAAACGATGATGCAATATCCGTATAAATCCCCCGGAAAAAAGAGAAGAATTGAAGAAAAGACAGTATTTATTTTAGAATATCATGGAAAGTATTGCTTGCAGAAAAGACCGGAGACCGGACTTTTGGCAGGGTTATGGGAATTTCCCGTGCAGGAGGGAAATCTGACTGTGCAGGAGGTGCTGGGAAAGCTGGAAGAGTGGGGAGAAATGGCAGAGGAGCTGGAGCTTTTAGGAAAAGCAAAACATATTTTTTCACATATCGAGTGGAGAATGATCGGCTATTTGGTTCGCTTAAAGGCGATAACTCCCGAGATCAGGGAATCCTTTATCCTGGCTTCGAAAGAGGAATTGCGGGAGAAGTATAGTATTCCGAGCGCATATGTCGCGTATCTGAGACAGCTCCTTTGATTTTTTCCTGTCGGAGACTTTGGACTACTACAAAAGTAGTCCTTAGAATAATGGGGAAATAGCACAATATTTAGTTTGAGGGTTAAAAAAATCACAAGATATAGTGGACATTTTATATCTTTCATGCTATAATCAAACATGTTCCGAAAGAATGATCAGAGTTAAACTACATTTGTAGAAAATCAAATGTTTCTGAGGGAAATTTGACAGGAAAAGACAGATCTTGAAATATATAATGGGAGGACGAAAGGTTCATGAAGGTGACAAAACGTGACGGGAGAGTCGTGGAATATGACCGGAACAAAATCATTGTGGCAATCCAGAAGGCAAATGCCGAGGTGGACCGCTATGAGCAGGTTACGGATGAGAAGATTGAGTCGATTGTGGCTGGAATAGAGAATGTACATGCAGATAATCTGATGGTAGAGGATATTCAGGATATGATTGAGCAGAAGCTCATGAGCCAGCATAAATACGAGCTGGCGAAGAAGTATATCATTTACCGGTATACCCGTCAGATGGTTCGTCAGGCAAATACCACAGATGATTCTATTATGAGTCTGATAAAGAACAGTAATAAGGATGTCATGGAGGAAAATTCCAATAAAAACGCCTATATTGCATCGACGCAGAGGGATCTGATTGCCGGTGAGGTGTCAAAGGATCTGACAAAGAGGGTACTGCTTCCGGAAAAGATCGTAAAGGCACATGAGGACGGTATCATTCACTTTCATGATATGGATTATTTTTTGCAGAGCATCTTTAACTGCTGTCTGATCAATATCGGTGATATGTTGGAAAATGGTACAGTGATGAATGGAAAGCTGATTGAAAGTCCGAAGAGCTTTCAGGTGGCATGTACTGTTATGACGCAGATCATTTCTGCAGTAGCCAGCAGCCAGTATGGCGGCCAGTCTGTGGATATCAGGCATTTGGGAAAGTACCTGCGAAAGAGCAGGGAAAAGTATGAAAAGCATTATGAAGCGAAATATGGTGATAAAATCAGTAAAGAGATCCGTGATGAGTTTGTGAAGGATCGCCTGTATGATGAACTAAAGTCCGGAGTACAGACGATTCAGTATCAGATCAATACGCTGATGACGACAAATGGCCAGTCCCCGTTCGTAACGGTTTTTCTGAATCTGGATAAGGATGATCCTTATATAGAGGAAAATGCGATGATCATTGAGGAAATATTAAATCAGCGCATCGAGGGAATTAAAAATGAAAAGGGTGTGTATGTGACACCTGCATTTCCAAAGCTCATTTACGTTTTAGACGAGCATAACTGCTTACAGGGTGGGGAGTATGATTATCTGACGAGACTGGCAGTCAAGTGTTCCGCAAAAAGGATGTATCCGGATTATATTTCTGCCAAAAAGATGCGTGAGAATTATGAGGGAAATGTATTCTCCTGCATGGGATGCCGTTCGTTTTTAGCTCCTTGGAAGGATGAAAACGGAGAGTATAAATGGGAGGGACGCTTCAATCAGGGAGTGGTCAGCCTGAATCTGCCACAGATTGCCATCATTGCTTCCGGGGATGAGGAGGAGTTCTGGACACTTTTAGAGGAAAGGCTGTCGCTTTGCTTTGAGGCACTGATGTGCAGACATCATGCACTAGAAGGAACTTTATCAAATGTCAGCCCGATCCATTGGCAGTATGGTGCGATTGCCCGTTTGAAAAAGGGGGAAAAGATAGATAAGCTTTTGCATGACGGATATTCTTCCCTTTCTTTAGGATATATTGGACTATACGAAACGACAAAGCTGATGACCGGTGTAAGCCATACCGATCCGAAGGGTCTTAACTTCGCACTTCGTCTGATGAAGAGGCTGCGCTTAGCCTGTGATACATGGAAGTTAGAGACGGGAATCGGGTTTGCACTATATGGGACGCCTGCTGAGAGCCTGTGTTACCGCTTTGCGGAAATTGATAAAAAGAAATTCGGAGAGATCAAGGATGTGACCGATAAAGGATATTATACCAACTCTTATCATGTAGATGTCAGAGAGAAGATCGATGCATTTACGAAGTTCAAATTCGAAAGTCAGTTCCAGAAGATTTCGTCCGGTGGCTCTATTTCTTATGTAGAAGTGCCGAATATGCAGAATAATTTAGAGGCGATGGAGGATGTAGTCCGGTTTATCTATGACAATATCCAGTATGCCGAGTTTAATACGAAGTCGGATTACTGTCATGTATGTGGCTTTGATGGTGAAATCATGGTTAATGACAAGCTGGAGTGGGAATGTCCACAGTGCCACAATAAGGATAAAAGCAGGATGAATGTGACGAGAAGGACCTGTGGCTATTTAGGAGAAAATTTCTGGAATGTTGGAAAGACGAAGGAGATTAGCTCCAGAGTGCTTCATCTGTAAAAGGATATAGAAAAGCTGACCGACTGCAATGGATGGTGGTTTGCAGGTTTGGTATACTGGTTTTGGGATGGATTAGAATAGGAAAATAGTATGAATCAGGGGGAGTAAGATGAATTACGCAGATATCAAGCAATATGATGTGGCGAATGGTCCGGGAGTGAGGGTATCGCTTTTTGTCAGTGGATGTACGCATCACTGTAAAGAGTGTTTTAATCCGGAGACATGGGATTTTGGCTATGGAAAGCCGTTTACGGAGGAGACGATTAAAGAAATTATCGGTTATCTGGAGCCTTCCTATATCAAAGGTCTGACTCTTTTAGGGGGAGATCCCCTGGAGCACTGTAATCAGATTGCGCTTTTACCTTTGGTGAAGAGAGTGAAGGAGGTCTATCCGGAGAAAAACCTGTGGTGCTATACCGGATATGATTTTGAGAAGGATGTAAAGGGTTACATGATGAAAGAGTGGGAAGGAACCAGAGAGCTTCTGTCTTATATTGATGTTTTGGTCGATGGAGAGTTTGAGATAGAAAAGAAAAATTTGAAGCTGGCATTTCGCGGTTCTTCGAATCAGAGAATTATTCTTGTGCAGGAATCTTTGGAAAAGGGACAGCTGAAGCTATGGCATTCTGCATATGAAAAAGAGATCATGACGAAGGAGAAGCAGTATTTTTTCATCAACAGAAAGATTATCAGGCGGCCAAAAGAGGAGAAGACCGTATTGGTTCGTGAAAATATATAGATTGTTGCA
The DNA here is from genome assembly GCA_017476305.1 of Lachnospiraceae bacterium. Taxonomy (GTDB): domain Bacteria; phylum Bacillota; class Clostridia; order Lachnospirales; family Lachnospiraceae; genus Butyribacter. Next base: position 3,290 of record JAFVAA010000221.1, on the reverse strand, counting down.
GCTTTATGAGTAAGAATATAAAAAAGGTACCAAAGCATTTGTTTTCTGGAACATGCTTTGGTATCTTTTTTGTTCCCTCTTCTTTTTACATCCCTTCTTTTTGAGCCCATCTTCTCCCTGATCCCGTCTCCTCTTTCCTCTGCTCTCTCTCTTTAATTTTCTAAAAGTCCTTCCAGTTCATTGATCATTGTGTTAATGGTATCAATCTGGGAGGAGATGACGATCACCTGCTCTGCGCTGTTCTGTACCATATCTGCAATATTTGCAAATTCGCCGTTTTCCTGTTGAATTCCATCAGCGATTTTTGATCAGCCCCCATTTGAACACCACGGATAAATACACGTCAAAAGCAGTTTTTTTCTTCTCCATAATCAATCCTCCAGGTAGTAAAATATTTTTGATTTTCCGTATTACGATTTCTTTCGCGTCGATTTTAAATTTTATGAACGCGGAAAGCAGAAATATAGATGCTTTTATTATAATAAAAATTTGGGTGGAATGCTTATGTAATCTGTGCAACGGTCAAAATTTCTGTTAAACGGTCATGCTTATACGAATGGTTACAGTTTACACATGCGTGTAAACTGTGACAACTGTGTGTGGGGATATTTTGCTTGAAAAGAAAATCAGTTTGTGTAAAATAGAGAAAGGGAAAATATTCTTTCGAAAGGATGGAAAGTCGTATGGAGGAAATGATATGAATGTGATGAAGAAATACTGGGATACCGTTTATCTGTGTCTGCTTTTTTGACACCCTTTGCGTGTCTTAGCGCGGGGATATGGTATACCTTCTGCAGATATAGGGGATCCTACGGACAGACCTCCTGGGAAATTCTCTTTTTATTTGATGCAAGCCATCTTTTGTATATTTTGATTGCCTTCCTTTTGTGGAAACATGAAAGAAGAGGAAAAATCACTTCTGAAAAATTTTTTCCGATTATCAAAGGATATGTGGCTTTCATTTTATTGATGCAGTATGCCTTTATCACCTTTCTGTTTCCGGATAATTATACCTGGGGCTGTACTTTTTTGTTTCTCATCTTTATTCTGTTTGTATTTGATTTCAAGTACATGGTTTTTAATCTGTCCTGCTATTTTGTTTTGGCGGTAATCGGTCATATCGTTTACAGGGAGCGGTATTTTACAGGGGAAGGGGCTTTTGAAAGTGCATTGTTCCGCATCGTAATCTTTTTACTATATGGGATTATGTCGGTGGTGATTTCTTACTTTGTAGAGAAGTTTATCAAGCAGATGCAGGAGTGGGAGGATGAGAATGCGTTTCTTTCGAGGCAGCAGCTTAGCTACTATCAGAATCTGGATCTGATGGATAAAGAGCTTCGAAAGTTCCGGCATGATATCAAAAACCATTTTTTATGTATGCAGGAGCTGATTGAAAGGGAAGAGCTTTCAGAATTAAAAGTCTATTTTAAGGATCTGGTAGATGATTATTTACAGGGGTAAGGATTTATTTTTCGGGAAATGTGATCATTGATTCCGTTTTAAACTATGGTATTTCCCATACCTGCAGTGCGTATGTGAAGCCTGTGGTATATGGGAGGCTGCCGGAAATAGTTTCTGTATCTGCCATGGATCTGTGTACCGTGTTTTCCAATATGCTGTCAAATGCAATAAAGGGAGCGAATCTTTTAGAAGAGGAAAATGAGCTGGTGATCCGTTTCCAGGGAGGAGAACAGTTTTTTTCCATTTGTGTTACGAATCAGACAAAGAAAAATGAGAATGTGGAACGGGAAAAAGCGGAAAATAGTGACAGAAATCATGGGCATGGACTGAAAAAAATCAAAGAAGTTGCAGAAAAGTATACGGGGGAGTTTGAGCAGACAGAGGATTTGGAAAAGGGCAGCTTCCGGATGCAGATTTATTTGCCGATTTAGAAGGATGGTAGGAAATTATGAGTGATGTAGCGTTAAATATTGTGCTGTGTGATGATCAGCCTCAGACAATTATGGAGTTGGAGAAAGCTTTGGAGGATTTTTTTGCAAAAAGCGAGTATGCATACCGGATTACGAAGTTCGGAACGCCCTCTGAAGTTTACGATTATATGAAATCAGATACGGTGCATATTCTGTTTATGGATTTGGAGTTTGGAGAACAAGAGGAAGATGGCATTTTATGGACGGAAAAAATCCATGAAGCATATCCGGAAACCCTGGTGCTCATCGTGACAGCTTATGAAAAACGCTATAAGGAAGGATACCGGGTGCGTGCGTTCCGTTTTATGACAAAACCGCTGATCCGGCAGGAACTGATAGAAAATATGGAGGATTGTCTGCGGGAATTAGGGGGCATACATGCTGTACAGATAAAACAGAAAAGCAGACTGCTGTCTATTCCTACGAAGGAAATCCTGTATATGGAGGCGTATTTAGGGGAGAGTAAGATTTATACAGAGGAGGAGACGTATTTTAGTGAAGAAAGTCTTCTTTGGTGGGAGAAAAAGCTCTTTGGAGGCTCTTTTTTCCGGATTCATAAAAGCTATCTGGTGAATTTATCGCATGTCTCAGAAATTTTAGCAGGCAGGCATCAGGTGGTCATAGGAGGCGGGAGAAAGCTTCCGGTCGCCAGAAGGAAATGGACGGAATTTCAGAAACGGTTTATGCGGTTTGATGTATCGAAATAGGAAAATCGGATAAGATATCAGAAAAATGATACAAAAGGGGAATTTGGGCAGAAAAAATACGAAAATGATGTGAAATAGTTGATAGAAAGTGAAAAATCATCTTGAAATTTTGTGTCAGATTTATTACAATAGTATTTGAAGTGTTAGAAATGTAAATTTTTAGCAGTTCCAGTAAAATATGGTTACTTGTTACGGAAGAAATTCAGAATGGGGCAGGCAGGTTTTATCAAATCTGACACTTCCGGTATGTGGGAATTTCTTTCTGTGACAAAATATATAACATTTTTAGGAGGATTTTTAAAATGGCAGTGAAAGTTGCAATCAATGGTTTTGGTCGTATCGGACGTCTTGCGTTCAGACAGATGTTTGGTGCAGAGGGTTATGAAGTAGTAGCTATTAACGATTTGACAAGCCCTAAGATGCTTGCTCATCTTTTGAAGTATGATTCATCACAGGGTAAATATGAGAAGGCTGATACAGTTTCCGCAGGTGAGGATTCCATTACGGTAGATGGAAAGACCATCAAGATTTATGCTGAGCCGGATGCAAATAATTGCCCATGGAAGGATCTTGGCGTAGATGTAGTTTTAGAGTGCTCAGGCTTCTATACATCAAAGGAAAAGGCACAGGCTCATATCAATGACGGTGCCAG
>JAFVAA010000220.1 GCA_017476305.1 Lachnospiraceae bacterium | reverse complement strand
TTTTTCATAACCATCACCCTCCTTTAGATAAAAAATCTGTTTGTCCGAACGACTAGGATACATATATCTGCCGAACCTAAATCTTACCTAAAGAGGGATTCAAGCCATTATTCGTACCCGTTTTCCGCCCACAAAAAGAACGAATATAACGGTAATGTCAATATTCCCTGCTCCCTATTAAAACCAAAATTATTTTCCGATACCTTAACCGCATATACACAAGGATTATGCTCTCTATACTTTTTGAGCGAATTCAAAGAAGCTCTCCCCCTTTTTACATCTATCGGGTAAAATTCGCCCTTTGACTCTGCCACAAATTCCATCTCAGCAGACGACCTTCCCTTCCAGAAAAATAATTTATGCCCTTTTGCCACCAGTTCATTTGCTACGTAATTCTCAAAAAAAATCCCCGCAAGTGCATTTCTTTTATTTTTCATCAAAAAGGAAGCAGCATTCAAACCACTTTGGTAAGTAAACATTCCAATATCTGCTAAATACAGACGATAGATCGATTCATTATCCGGTCTGAGTGGCAGTGTAATGCGCTCATTTAAAAGATACGAACGGTTCACCACACATGCTGTTTCAAGCCAGTCCATCGGATTTTGCAAATCTCTGTTCCTAAGTCCTTTTTCGATAACAGAGCATTTAAAATTTTTATTTTCCTTATTTAGTTCCATATATATATTCTCAAATATTTTTCTTGATCTTAAAATAGATTCGGAGCTCGCCTGATAAAGCTCCATATCTGCCAGATAATTGTCATATAAATCTTTAAGAATCTGTCCCGATTCATAGTATTCTTCCGTTTCCAAAAATGCTTCTACTGCTTCCGGCATTCCTCCTACCAAAAGATACTTATATAATATATCCATCGCCAACGCATGCATATGTGGCTCCAAAGGCATCCTCTTTTCATATGCTCCTTTCACCTGTTCAAATAAACCAGGATTATAATTAAACAAAAATTCATCAAAAGACATCGGATATAAAGTCAACTGATTAATCTTTCCCACCGGGAAAAGAAATGTACCCTCTTTCCCCTGGTTCGTCTTTTTCGCAATCCGGTTCATCCTGGTTCTCACCATAGAACCGGTAGCAATCACAGGTATTTCCCTGTAATCCTGGCAAAAATACTTTAATGCCGTAAGAATCCCCAGACACTCCTGCACCTCATCAAAAATCAATAAGGTATCCTTTGTAATCCTTCTGTTTTTTATAGCAGAAATAAAAGAAATGATCTCTTTCGGGTGAACTGTTTCCATACAATATTCATTAATTTCCTTTTCCAGCTTTAAATCAATATAAATATAATGACCGGAAAATTCCTCCTCCGCAAAGATATTCTTAATAAGATATGTCTTTCCTACCTGTCTGGCTCCCCATACGATAAGAGGCTTTCTTCTTTTATTTGTCTTCCATGCCTTCAAAGCCCTCAGACCATTTCTATACATAAATGCGCTCCTTTAATAAAACATATTTACACATGTTGGTACGTAGCGGCTTACTTTTATCATAAAAATGTCCATGCTTTCTGGACATAAGATAAAGCCGTTTACGACTTTATCTTATCATAAATTACACATTTCATCAAGTTTTTTCATTTACAAATTGCACATTATAAGCACTAATCAAAATAGTTAATTGCACATTATTTTAACTTATTACAAATATCAATTGCACATTTCGCAACTTCATAATACATTTAAATTACACATTTTTTCAATTTATTCCGTCAAAGAATTACACATTATCACATTTCAGGCGTTACAATTCAGCACACTGCCAACACTGCATTTCTTGAACCTTAATGATATGCTGAATTGCAACAATCAAGCTCCCCTACTACAAAACTGCAGCTACCATAACATGAACCTTTTTTCCACCCACCGTCCCCTCGAACAGATATACCGGCTGCAAAAAGCCTTTACTATCCTCCTGATAGTTTACGCTCACTCTTTGGATTTGAAGCTCTTTGCTGTCGCCCGTCCCCAAATCTTCCATATCGGTTTCCCTCACGACAAACTCCCCGTCACAAAGCTTTTCATAAGCCTCCTTTTCAGAAATCACGGAAAATTTTTTATACTCCTGACAAACCGATATATAATTATGATATTCCAAAAGCTCTCCTTCTCCATCAAAGGTACAGCTGCAATTTCCGGCATATAAGGTATGATCCTCTATGATTCCATCCGCTTCAAAGCTATACTGCCACTCCTTACCTTTCCTCTGAACCTGTGGTGTGATGCTCTCCGGAAGATGAAAACCAAGCCTCTGGACAGCTTCCCTGACAAAGTCTTCGGAAAGTGGTTTCAGCTCCGTATCTTCATCCTCTGAACACGCCAGGGCACCGGCAGCTGTATACCACAGCCTTCCTCCCCTTTGCTCCACCCACAGGCAGGCAGGATCCTTTCCCTCACTGTAATAGACAATGCTTTCATCCTGTACAATAGTTAAATTTTCATCTATTTCCATCCCAAGCTTTTCAAAAAAGTCCTCTGCAAGCTTTTTTGTTTCTGCTTCCTTATACCATTTTTCCTGATAGACCATCTGTTCCGAACGCTCCTTCGAAAGCTCTGCCATACATTCCACTTTGGTCCCGGATAAGTCATAGCCTTCTCTCTGAAGCCATGTCAGATTTCCAAGCTCCTTCTGGCTATACCGGAGAAAGCTTCCGGCAAAAAAGCCCGCCACTATGAGCAAAGGAATCTGGCAGAGAAGAACAGTCCTGATATCTGTTCCCCTTTCCTTTTCTCCTCTCTTTTTATGATAAAAAAAGCGAAGTACCTCAGAAACTATTTTATAGAATCCATATCCAATCATGGTACCAAAAAGATTATTCATCACATCATCGGTTTCACACACGCCTCTGTGAAAAAAATACTGACACACTTCAATTCCAAATGAAAATAAAAAACCAGCCAGACATGTTCTGAAAAAATTTCGGAACCACGTCAGCCACACAGGGAGCAAAAAACCAAGCGGAACAAACATACAGATATTTAGAAAAAGATATCTCCAGGAACGCATGTCAAAGCTTCGCAGAGCCTCCTGATAAGATGCAAACGGCATCAGCTCTATACGACCGCCAAATACAGACGGTCTTAAAATAGTGGCTCCAAGCACAATCCCCATGTAGCCGGTAGTCAGGACACCAAAAAACAAATCTCTCCCATGAATCCTTTTTTCTCCGCGAAAAATTTTCCGGTACAGGAATCCATAGCCTAAAAAGAAAGCTGCTGCAATCCCAAAAATAAAAAGCAGCACAAAGAAAATCTCTGACCGAAATACCTCCAAAACCTCTCTTATCCTCATTCTTCCTCTCCTCCGTATCCTTAAATTCTGTATGGAACTGTCATAAATTAGAACATACCATTTTGCGAGCTGAAACGCTTGCGCATATGGTGTTTCGGCTTGCAAAATGCTGTATGTTATTTTGTGACAGTTCCTATGCATCCACACCGTTACATACTCGTGAATGAAAGGACCTGCCGTTTCGCTCATGAGCCTGCGAAATCTCATTACTCATATACGCCTAACAGCCTATCCGGTCAGATGCACAAAAAACCGATATATTATATCGACCATCTATATAATATATCGGTTATCTATATATGTCAAGCTATTTTTCTTTTCTATTACTTATTAAGCTGCCAGCTGCTCTTTCCTTTCCTCTGATTTCAATTCCTTCCAAACCATCATAGCCATGATTACCACAGCAATCATAGAAACGATATCTGCTACAGGTGCAGAGTAAAGAGCACCTACTACTCCAAATTCAGCCGCCAGAAAAATCGTCAAAGGCACACTTAAAACGAAATCTCTTAAAAGAGAAAGTCCCATTGCCATCACCGGTTTTCCCAGTGCCTGTAAAAATACACTCGTTGATTTCTGTACGCAGGTGAGCACGATCATCGACAGGAAAATCCGGAATGCTA
>JAFVAA010000219.1 GCA_017476305.1 Lachnospiraceae bacterium | reverse complement strand
CTTTTAAAACATCAGTATCAGAACTTTTGAAGGTTACTTTCATATCATCTGTGATATTTTTCAAAGTCAATGTATGGATATCTGACTGTAAGATGTCTTTTTGGTATTCGTCAACCTTTACAGAACTTGCAGCGTCCTTATACAATTTGCGAAGTGGAGAATTTTCGATGACAGAAAGATCTGTAAAAGCATCATCAGAAGTTTCCACGACAGACACAACATCATTATCTGTATCTGCATTTGTAAAGGCTTCCGAATCATCCTGAGATACAGAGTAATCTGCCTGCCGGATAGCAGCAGACGTTCCAGCAGCCTGTATCTTCTGTTCAGGTATACATACCGTACTAAGTGCTAAAGCTAGACAGCTCAGCAAAAGGGTGATTTTTTTAATATATATTTTCATAACCGTAATCCTCCTAAGATATTACACTGTCCTTACTATAAAGTAAGAAAGTGGCAAAAGAGTGGCAAAAATAGGTTAAAAAACTTTTTTTTGACATAATTACCTGTTATGGTGTTTAATATAAATAAGAAACAGGAGTGAGGAGGAGTGTTATGAAATATATTTTAATTGCAGATGATAATAAGGACATCACGGACATTTTATCTGCTTATGTGAAAAAAGAGGGTTATACGCCGGTAATCGCAAAGGATGGATTAGAGACAGAGCGGCTTTTTGATGACTATAATCCTGTTGCCGTACTATTAGATGTAATGATGCCGTTAAAGGATGGATATGAGGTCTGTAAAGAAATCAGGAAAAAATCTGCAGTTCCTATTTTATTGATTACAGCCCGCGGAGAGGATTATAATAAGATTATGGGCTTGGATATCGGTGCGGATGATTATATTGTGAAGCCGTTCAGTCCGAATGAAGTGATGGCGAGACTGCGCGCCAGTCTTCGTCGTGTGGATACGGCATCAGAAGATTCTGACAAGGAAAGTATTCTGGAAATCGGAAATATTGTAGTTAATCTAGATGAATACACGTTGACGGTAAACGGACAAAAGGTTCCTTTGACGAAAAAGGAAATTGAGACAATGTGGACTTTGGCAGGGAATCCGAATAAGGTTTTCACGAGAGATAATCTTTTGGACAGCTTGTGGGGATATGATTATTACGGAGACAGCCGTACAGTAGACTCACATATCAAGAGGCTTCGTGCAAAATTGGATACAGTTCCACATGAAAATTGGAGAATTAAAACAATCTGGGGTGTAGGATATAAGTTTGAAATCGATTCGGAGGACTTTTGATGGCGAAGAGTTCGAAAAAGAGAAAACGGTTTTTTATAAAATTATTGCAAAAAATCTGGAATCATGATGTGGCTTTGGGGATTTATGCTTCCTTTGCAGTGGTTTTAGTGTTGACCGGACTGTTAACCAGCTATATTTTCATGCAGTTGTATCAGAAAAACTATGTGGAATCTTATACCGAACTTTTGACGAAGCAGGGGAAGATCATTTCGAAACGGGTAGCCGGATTTGCCGATACCGGAGCAGAACCGGAATTTGAAGATTATAATGCTTATGTAGATGAATTGGAGCAGGCTGAAAATACGGATGTCTGGATTATAGCGAATGACGCGGCCAAGGAGCCGTTATCAGAAAAATATGTAAATGCCATGGCTGATTCGGAAAATGTTTCGGAAGGTACGCTGGAGGTTCTAAAGAATACATTTAAAAAAGGGAAGGTATTTTCTGATGCGAAGTATGACAGCACATATGGTCAGGTGACACTCAGTGTGGCAATTCCGATCAAAGGGAAAAAAATCAAAGAAACGAATGGTGCTGTGTTAATGGTCTCTATGATCAAAAAACAGACAATGGGCTTAGATGAGGGAAGATATATTCTGTTTGTGAGTTTGATTTTTTCTATTATTGTTGCCTATCTTGTTGCGGCTCTATTTTCTAAAATTTTATCTGGTTCCCTTGCAAAATTAAGTAAGCATATTGCAAAACTGGCAGAGGGGGATTATGAGCCAGTTGTTGTTGCAAAACCTCAGTCTCAGATTGGGCTTTTAGAGAAATCTTTGGAAAATCTTTCAGGGAAGTTACGAAGGGCAAAAAAGGAGCGGGAAGAATTAGAGCAGATCCGAATGGACTT
>JAFVAA010000218.1 GCA_017476305.1 Lachnospiraceae bacterium | reverse complement strand
TTAAGTGTTCTAAGGTTTCGATTCCATCCATCGTCGGCATCATATGATCTAAAAAAATGATATCATACGTTTTTTCCCTTACACGCTCGATTGCTTCTACACCGGATGCCAAAAGCTCCGGTTTGATTCCGTTTCGCTTCATAAGATTAAACGCCACTTTCCGGTTCATCTCATTATCATCTACCACCAAAACCTCTGCCTCCGGTGCGAAAAGATACGCTCCACCCTTCACCTCCTTTGCAGATTTTTCCAAACGCTTTGCGTAATTTCCAATCGGTTCTTCACTTACAACCGGCTGTCTTAAACAAAAGGAAAATACAGAACCCTCTCCGTAGACACTTTCCACCTTCAGTTCACTATCCATCATTGCCAAAAGCTTCGTCACGATTGCCATCCCAAGTCCTGTCCCCTCAATATGACGGTTTCTCTTTTCCTCCAGTCTTCCAAAGGACTCAAAAAGCTTATCCATATCCTCCTCTTTAATACCGATTCCTGTATCACGCACCTCCACCTGGAGGAAAATATCCTGTGCCTCCCGCCCGTCTGCTCTGACCGAGAAAGTAACGGTACCCTCATTTGTATACTTCACTGCATTCGTAAGCAGGTTCATGATAATCTGACTGATACGGACATCATCTCCATAAAGCATGGACGGAATAGCTTCATCAATATCTACCTTAAGCTCTAAACCTTTTGCCTTTACACGCTCTAAAATCGAATTTACCAAATCATGAATCATAGATGCTACATCATACTTTACCGGTACAATTTCCATCTTTCCGTCCTCAATTTTTGAAAAATCCAAAATACTGTTAATGATGGAAAGCAGGGTTCTTCCTGCCGACTGTACATTTCCGGAATATTCGATAATATTTTCATTCTCCGCTTCTCTGAGAATCATCTCATTCATCACTAAAATTGCATTAATCGGTGTACGGATTTCATGAGACATCTCGGCTAGGAAACTGCTTTTCGCATTGTTTGCCGCATCTGCAGCAGATTTTTCCAGCTTTAAAACCTTTGCCTCATATTCCTTCTTCTGCTCACTGACCTTTAAATCCTCCATTCTTCGGCTGTACTTCTGCTCATTCCGGTAAGCCACCAGATAAAAGAATACAATCAAAAGAAAAACACCGAGAAAGACACTGATATTGACCAAAAGCTGTGACCATACATCTGCAAAAAGCTCCTTGTCACTGACCACAATCACCACATACCACTGCTCCATAATCTGATTGGTAAATACCGTACATTTTTTCCCGTTGATGAAAGCAGAAAAGTTACCATTTTTTACCTTTTCTACTTCTTCCATAAGCTGTTTATGCTCGGCATCACTGGTATAGATTTTTCCGTTCATTTCCACGTCATGATGTGCGACAATCATACCATCCTGATCCAGCACAAAACCGTATCCCTTATCCTTTAACTGTACCTTCTGCATCACTGCCTGTATCTGGTTCATCGTCAAATCCAGGGAAAGTACATCTGTGCCATTTTTCAAAAGTTTACTGATGGAAATGATGACGGAATTCGTCTGTGCATCGACATAAGGAGCTACGATCGTCGTTTCTCCATTTGCTGCCTTCGCCGAAATATACCAGTCTCGTTCTGTCGGTTTGTATCCCTCCGGCGGCTCCCAGCCAATCCCGTCTAAATAGGTTCCCTGAATATACCCGTAAATTCCGGTATAGTTTTCATCAAACTGCTCTTCCTGATTTTTTGATTCCTTCGTCAGATATTCTAAAATTCTATCAGTAGAATCCCCGTTTTCTATCATATCCTCCACCGTATCCGCAGTCACCCAGAGAACGCTTTTGGCCGTATCCAGGTAATTTTCCAAACTGGCAGCTACCCCTGTGATCTTATCATCTCCGGCTTCGTAAATATTGGTCACGGAAATACGGTAAAAGAGTCTTGAGGTATAGATTACCACACAAGTCATTAAAACAAATGTCACAAACAGCGTAAGTACTAAATTCACCTTACTTCTTTTCATGGCTTTTCTCCCTTTATTTCAAATACTTATTTTCGCAGTTTTTTCCCTTATCTGTCTATTATAACATAATTATCATCATCGAAAGCAAAAACCTTGAAAATTTCACGCCAAAAACATCAGGTTATTTCTTTTCCATGAAATGTCAGCTCTGCCAGATCCCTGTCAAGCTCCCGGTACATCGAAAGCAGCTCTTCCGTATGTTCCCCGATAAAATCCATATCCTCTTTCTTTCCAGCTTCCTCTAACTCCCCGGCAAGCTTTGACAGCTTTCCGGCACCGATGATCCTTGCCGAGCTTTTCAGTGCGTGAACCTTCACCGTATAACCCTTTACATCCCCTTCCTCATATAAGCGCGCAATCTCCTTCGCTTTCGCCTCTGCCGTCTTATGAAACACAGTGAGCACGGAAAGATATCCCTTCGCCGAACCACAGTTTCTTAATCCGGCAGTCACCTCTACATCCGGTAGACGGTAGAGCCCTGCCGGTAGACCATCGGAATCCTCTTTCTCTTCCTCCATTTCTATCCCCTTTTCTCCCCACAGTCTGTCATATTCTTTCCAGACGTCACTCCCATCCGTCCGTTCTGTCATCTGATATTCTTCGTCCTCATCGATCATCTGAAGCATCAGATCCGCAATCTCCGGATCGAACCAGGTTCCTCTGCAGCGAACGATTTCCGCGCGCACATCCTCCTGCTTTTTCGGTACGGAATAGGTTCTCGTGCTGGTCATGGCATCATAGCAGTCGGCAATACACACGATTCTCGCCGCCAGCGGAATTTCCTCTCCCTTAAGTCCATCCGGATAGCCGGTTCCATTATACCGTTCATGATGCCATCTGGCGCCCTCACTTAGTCCCGGCATATCTTTAATTTCTTTCAGTATCTCATCCCCCTTGGTAGTATGTTTTTTAATTTCAGCAAACTCCTCATCCGTCAGGGATGTCGTTTTCCGGATAATCTCATCGTGAATCCCTATTTTCCCGATATCATGCAAAAGTCCAATCTCATAGATCGCAGACTGTTCGGAAGCAGTCATTCCCATCCTCCTTGCAAGCTCTGCGCTGTACGCAGCCACCCTGCGGGAATGACCGACTGTATAATGGTCTTTCATATCTACTGTTTTTGAAAGGGCAAGCATCATTTCCCTGCTCAGCCTTTTACTACGGCTCGTCTGACGATCCACCTCATTCTCAATGGAATGCTGGTACCTGTTAAGGTCAATGATTCGCTTCACACGCTGCTTTAAGACCTCCGGCACGAAAGGTTTCCTGATATAGTCAGAGGCTCCTCTTTTCAGCCCGTCCTCTTCTGTCGCATCATCATTGTCCCCGGTAACTAAAAGAACCGGGATATCCGAAATCTGTTCATCTTTCTTCATTTCCTGCATGATCGTAACACCATTCCCATCTGCCAGATAAATATCCAAAAGAATCAGGTCCGGTTTAAATTCTCTCACTGCTTCCGGTGCCTCTGCCCCGGAATAGCACACCCTGATGTCATAAGACGGCTCCATAATACTCTGAATCAGAGCACAGACTGCCTCATCATCATCTACGACTAAAAGCTTCGCACTGCCCGGTCTGTGTTTTCTTTCCGGTGTTTTTACCACTTCCTCTGCTTTTTTCAGTTTTTCCTTCGGAAGAAGATCATACAGCATTTTTTCTAACTTTTCGCCATCCACAGGCTTTGAAAGATAATCCGTAAAGCCTGCAGAAAGATACATTTCTCTGGCACCGGAAACCGCATTGGCAGTCAGGGCAACCGCAGGAGTTTCTCTATTTTCCGCTATCTCACGCAGATGCTGTAACGTCTCGATTCCATCCATATCCGGCATCATGTGGTCGATGAACACCGCATCATAGGAATCCTTCGAAGCGAGTGCCAGTGCTTCCTTCCCGGAGCCTGCCGTATCGATATGGATCTGCGTCTTCTTTAAAAGACTCTGAATCACCGTAAGATTCATCTCCGTGTCATCGACTACGAGAATTTTCGCATCCGGGGCATGAAACAGCTCCTGGTAAGCTCCTGACTCACTGTTTACTTCCCGGAACCGTTTCGAATAATCCCAGATTTCTTCCAACTTCACGACCTCCTGCTCTACCGAAAATGTAAATACAGAGCCCTTTCCATATTCGCTTTCCACCGTAAGCTCACTGTCCATCAGCGAAAGAAGCTGCCTTACGATGCTCATGCCAAGCCCCGTGCCTTCAATCGACCGGTTCCTTTTTTCTTCAATTCTCTGAAATGGCGCAAACAGCTTTTCTAAATCCTCTTTCTTCATCCCCATTCCGGTATCTTCCACAGAAAATCCCAAAAGAATGTGCTTCTCATCCTTTTTTTCAAAAGTGACCTTCATGGTCACAGAGCCAGCCTCTGTATATTTAACTGCATTGGTAAGAAGATTTATGACACACTGTCTGATCCGGATTTCATCACCAAAAAGAAGATGCGGAATTTCCTCACAGACCTCATTCTGAAAGACAAGTCCTTTCTTAGCTGCCCGGTCGCGAATCATATTTTCCAGATCATTTAAAAGAGAAGAAAGCTCATACTGCACAGGAATGATTTCCATCTTTCCTTCTTCCACCTTTGACAGATCTAAGATATCATTGATCAAAGAAAGTAAGGTTTTTCCCGCAGACATGATATTCTCTGCATAGGACCGGATTTCCTTCTCCCTGCTCTCACGAAGAATCATCTCATCCATCCCCAGAACAGCATTGATCGGGGTACGGATTTCATGGGACATATTTGCTAAAAACCGGCTTTTTGCTGCATTGGCATGATCAGCGATCTCCTTTTGCTCCTGCAATTCTTCTATATAATGATAATGCTCTGTATCGTCTACCAAAGCATAGATTTTACCAAAATTTTCCCCACCGTAAAAAAGGTCATTTTCCTCCGGAGCATAAATCCTATCCTCGATCCTGATATTCCCATGCTCTGAAACTGCCTGCATAATCGCAGCCGGCACAGCCTTAGAACCATTCTCCAGTTCCGGATATAAACGCTTCGCAGGTTCATTAAAGTAGCGAATGACTCCTTTTGTGTCTACAGCAATGATTCCCTCGGAAATCCTGTCAATCACAAAGCCCTTTGCAATCTCGCCCGTACCTAAAAGATCGCACCGGAAAATTGCAATAAACATAAATACGGTACCCACCGCATAACCAAGCATTGTCACATCATAGATTTTCGTCACCCCGATGAGCTTCGTAATCTGAACCACAAAAAAGATGCTTTCTGACAGAATTGCTAGTATGATCATCAAAAGCCTCTTCTTTAAGGTCTTATTCTTTTCCTGACGATATGCCTGAAAAAGCCAGATCAGTCCTACAACAGAGTAGATAACCCCAAGCACCATAAAAGCATGATGCCAGATACCATTTTTATGGAGAAGCTTCGGAAAAAACGCTCCCGTTTCGAAATGAATTTCCGAGTAATAAAGTCCGTGACTCTGCAGCGTTAAAATCACGACATAGGTTACCAGATGGATACATACCAGCACCTTTTTCAGAATATCCGGAAACCGGATTCCGCAAAGCCTTACCACAAAAAGAAACAGGAAAAAGGGAATCCATACCCTTCCTGCATAAGAAAGCTGCAGGGCCGTGATATACGATTCCTGATTCGTCGCTTTCATTTCCAAAAGATAACCGATATTATTGATAAGTGTCGCCACACAGCTAAACAGCAGATAGGCATGAAGCGAATTTTTCCAGTTTCTGAATACGATAAAGCTCTCGATAAACAGACCAAAAATGCAAACATACTGAATTCCCAGTAAAATATCATGCAAATCCATAATAATCCTCCCACCGTAATACGTCGTTTTTTCATCAGGAATCAAAAGGCCTTTCCCTTCCATCCATTATTTCACCACTAATCTACTGGTTTGTAAGATTTTTTAACCACCGCTCCTTTTTCAGCCAGATTTGAAACACCACTACTTTAATCAGATCGAGCAGTTTTACACAAAGATACATCATCACCGGTCCTATCGCCGTATAGATTCCTAAAAGGAACACCATCGGAAGCATCACAAAAATGGTTAAAAGAGCATCTGTATATGCCCCCATAGCCGTATCTCCACCCGCTCTCGCCACTGCCTGCTGCCCGTTCATAAATACCCATACCGGCATAAAAAAGGACATCAGAATCACCATATTTCTACAGATTTCTATCGCCCCGTCACTCAGTCTGCCAAATACGACAGGCACGAGAACCGTCGTGGAAAAGCCAAAAAACATCATACACACCCCAAATACTGCGGAACCGGATAAAAGCCATGTCTTTTCCTGACGCGCCTTTTCCAGTTTTCCTTCTCCTAACGTCTTTCCCAAAATAACGCCTGTGGCAGAATAAATTCCGCCAAACGCCACAAAAAACAAATTTCCAATCGCAAAACCGGAAGACATCCCCGAAACCACATCTGCACCGCCTCTTCCATTATAAAGCGCAGTCGTTACTGTTTCAGAAAGCACCCACACCATTTCACAAAACAAAATCAAAGCACCTTTTTTCAGAATTTCTTTAAAAAGCTTTCCATCAATCTGAAACATATCGAAAAGTCGGATTGCAAACTCCGGCTTCATTTTTATATATACGACAATGAAAATCAAAAACTCCAGTGTTCTGGCAATCACAGTCGCTGTCGCCGCTCCCTGCACCCCCATTTTCGGAAAGCCAAGATTTCCATAGATCAAAAGCCAGTTAAACAAAGTATTGGTCAAGGTAGCAATCACTGTAACCACAAGCGGTAACTTTACCTGCCCCATATCCCTTAAGGAGCTTGCAATACATACGGATACTGTCATCTGTATGCCCATAAAAAACATAATCCGGATATATTTCACCGCCTCATCTAATATGAGTCCTGCCTCTGTATTTCCAATCAGCATGAGAGATAAAATTTTCCTCGGAAATACCATACAGACGAGAAAATACAGAACAAATGCCATCAGTCCCATAAGCAGTTTAAAACGAAATGCCTGCTGCATCCCCTCTTTTTCCCTCGCACCGAAGTACTGCGTCAGAAAAATGCCGCCCGTCATGCATATGGAATTTACATAAACCATAAAAATGAACAGAATCTGCCCTGCCACATTCACACCGGACATAGAAATATCGCCCAGTCCCGAAACCATAAAATTATCGACCAGAGATACCATACTTTGAATTAACTGCTGCAGCATAATCGGTATCGCGATTTTTAATGCATTTTTATAAAATTCACCCGAGCCAAATAAAATCTTTTCCCTATTCATTGTTTCCTTACCCCTTTTTCCTCTAAAGCTCATTTCGTTACAATTCATCACCTTACCATTTCTAAGTAACGGTAGCCTCGTTCCTTCTTTTTCTGCTCCCACGGCCGGACGAATCACTTTTTTACCAGCTCCCGAAAGATTGCATCCCGGTCAAAATTTCCCTCCGGCAGACCGGGAACTTCCTTATATGCCTTGCACACAGACAGACTGATTTCCGTCAGGACTGCGCTCATCTCCTCGTCAGTATAAGGACAGTCATCCGTCACGATAAGCGTGGCAAAGCTAAATACCACCAGCCACAAATCCCTAAAATATTTATCAGCGGTATCCGCATCCATATGATAGATCCGCATCAGGGATTCTCTTGCCAGATTCTGTGAAAACCTCAGTGCCTCCATCGCCCCACCGGATACAGCATTTGGTCTGGTCAAAAACAGCAGCTTATATAGCTCCGGTTCCTCTTTTGCAAAGCGGATATACTGCTGCCCCACCCCCAAAAAAGGAATCGGTCCGGAAAGTCCACGCTCGACATATCCCCGGTAGCACTCTTTGGCAAGCTCATAAACCTCAGCCTTTAACTGATCCATCGTCTCAAACCAGGTAAAAATCGGACGCGAGGACACATGCAGCCACGCCCCCACCTCTCTTGCCGTAACCGCATCCATACCTTTCCTTTTTGCCACCTGAAATGCTGCATCTACAATTTCTTCCTTTTGAAATTTTACTCTTGGTGCCATAGATACAATCCTTCTTTAACATATATCTCAAAAACTCGTGTTGTGCAACATGCGTTGCGTATTTGACATGATTATACCTCTCCTATACACCTTCGTCAACCCCAAATTTATCAGAATGCTGCTATTTGTGGTTACTATTGAACGCATTGTGTACAAAAGGGAAAAGGCAGAACGTCTAAAGGCGTCTGATACACCAGAAAAACTGCCGGTAGGCGGGGGATGGACAAAGCCTAAGATACATCTGGAGGTACATTTGAATATTTGAAAAATATTGGATATTTTTGCTTTTGCAGCAACATATTTAATACTAAAACAAGTTATTGTATTTAAATATTATATATGTTAAAATATCCATGTTGTCGCACCCAATCTGGCAACAGAAAGGGGGTGTTAAATATGTTATTGTCTTTTCTACTCTCCGTGTTGGCAAGTATAGCTGCCTACTATATTTGCAAATGGTTAGACGAAGAGAGCGACAACAAGGAAGACTAGCCTGAACAGTTCACTTCTCTGTAAAAGAAGAAGAAACCACCAATAGTTGCAGCTATTGGTGGTTTCGTTCTTTCGTGCTAAACATGTTATTGTCTTTTGCCTAATGGCATTATATAATATACGCAAAAGATTTGTCAATATGTCAAATCCAAAAACCTACACACCTTTGAAGGATAGTTTGAGTACCTTTCACATTATTACACTGATATATGGGGTTTCTGATATAATTTTTTGTCTCTCTACAGTTCTTCCCCGGATAAGAAATCAATCATGTTCATATGCACAATTCCACCTCTTGAAAAATCAGACTTATCCAAAGTGATCACATATTTTGGATAATGGTCCCTTACCATATCAAAAGCTCCAAACTCTCTTGATATAACTTTATCATCTGCCAGAAGATATGCCACCTGAATATAGACCGTCTTACCATCCCGGTTCGCAACAAAATCAATCTCCCCTTTTGTGGTCTTTCCTGTATAAATCTCATACCCTCTCGTCAGCAGTTCATTATATACCACATTCTCAATCGCTAAAGTGCAATTTCCTTCATAATTATGATTTTTGATCTGTGCAATTCCTAAATCAGTCATGTAATACTTATTTAATGTCTTCAATATCGCACGACCATGAACATCATAACGATATACCTTTTTCACAATCATTGCCTTCGTAAGTGCATCCAGATACGTATATAGTGTTCCGGTCGATAGTCCCCTGCCCTCCCGGTTTAAAAACGCAATAATATTCGCTGCTGAAAATTCCCGTCCAATCGTATCTATTAAATATTGAAGAATCAAATTAAAAAGGGAGAGATCTTTGAGTCCCAAACGCCCCACAACATCCCGTAATATAATCGAATCAAATACACTGTGCAGATAATCCTTTATATTGTTTTCTTCCGTAAACTGAATGCGGTTTGGCAAGCCTCCCCATTTCACATAGTCCCAAAATGTCTCCTCCTTATCCCTCTCTTTCCCGGATAGCTCTGTATATTCCCGATAATTCAGCGGATAAATCTGAAACGATACATATCTCCCGGATAAAACAGTAGAAAGCTCATCTGACAATAATTTACTGTTTGAACCGGTTATAAATATGCTGATATTATTGATAGAAACCCGGAGGGAATTGATTACTTTTTCAAATGCATCCACATTCTGAATCTCATCTAAAAAAAGATAATACGTATCAGAATCAACCACCCATTCCTTCACATAGCGATTCAGCTTCTTATAATCCTGCAGTTCTTCATACTCAATTAATTCAAAATTGATATACAAAATATGGTTCCCATTAACCCCTTTTTCTCGCAGCTCATCCATAATCTGACTCAGGATTACAGATTTGCCACACCTTCTGATTCCGACCAGTATCTTAACCAGATTACTGTCATAAAACCCTCTGATTCTGGACAAATACAACTCTCTCTTTAACATAATTTTCGTAATCTCCTATATAAATATAAATGCTTTTACATAATCAGCAAATGATCCAGATATCCAGTGCCTGCTATCCAGACTTTGAAATCATGGACATTTATATGATGTAGTTGTTCCACTTTCAGTATAGATTAGTTTTAAAAAAATATCAAGTTATTTCTTTTCGGTGAAATAACTTGATATTTTTTGCAATTTATTTTTCAATTTTGAAACAAGACGAAATTAAAACCATTTTTGGGTAAAATCCCTGACATTGCAAGTTGTACTTGATAACTCGGTTTTACAGCTTTACTTTAATATACCATTATAATACTGCTATGGATGTATTCATATCCCACAAATATGGTCTTATTAACTCAAACTTCCCACTTGAAAAATCACTTTAAAACCTTGATTTTTCAAACAATTTTTAAACTTTAATTTGCAACTTGACAACCAAAAGGCACCCTCCTGTGGTATAATAGAATCAGCAAAAAACCTAAAATACTATAGAAAGGTGCCTGATTCCATGATAAACCAAAACGATGAAAAAAACAATACCTCTGACCAGACAGAATACAATTTTA
>JAFVAA010000217.1 GCA_017476305.1 Lachnospiraceae bacterium | reverse complement strand
TGTCGGTACGCACGAAGAATTTTTCCGATTTTGTACTTGTTTTCTTTCATTTTTATCCCCCTGATTTTTTCCGTCTATTATACGATGCTGATACATCACTCATAGTCTGCGCACTTTTTTTTCAGATATGAGCCCGACTTTTAACTATAATAGAACCGTATTCATTATAGGGAAGAATGTTATAAATATGAATCGAATAAAAATACTTTTTTGATATAGAAATGCTATAGAGTACGATGAAATCGGGATATTCCAAGATATTTTTTACCATTTCTTTTTTAGTCTTTCCAGTTTTTTCAAGAGTGGATCTGCTCCTGCTGCCAGAAAAACTACAGTAGAACCTGCGTGTACCAGATCCATAGGAAGTCCTGAAAGATAAATGGCGATGAGATTTTCTTTATTGATTTCATAGGAGCTCATAAGAAGGGATGCCGGATTCATAATGCCGCCGTAGAGAAGCAGAACGGAAAAAAAACCATATATGCAAAAGAGGGACACCCGCAGTTTTTTTGGGGCGGATTTCAGCTTTTTTTTCGAAAAAAGGATGCCGGAGAAAAAACCGACCAGTCCCATGGCAAACATCTGCCATGGTGTCCAGGGTCCCTGACCAAATAAAATATTGGAGGTAAACATGGAAAATGCACCTACAAAAAAACCGCTCTCTGCATCGAAGGCAATTCCCGAAATGATTGCGATGGCAGCCATCGGTTTTACGTTTGGGAACATGGATAAAGCATACCTTCCTGCGACAGAAACTGCTACTAAAACTGCGAGCACCACGATTTTTTTTAATTGTGATTCCCGTGTCTTTAAGATTTTAAAAAAGGGGAGAAAGGAAGCAAGTCCTATGATAAAGCTGGCCAAAAAATAATATTTCATTTCATACCTCACTTCTGTTCTGATTTTTGCGCATCCTTGAAAAAATACTTCACCTTTTTATCCTCTCTACGATTTCTTCAGCCGTAATGATGTCCGGATAAAGGTTTCCAGCCATACGGTGTGCTGCAGTAGTGTAAAACTGATTTTTTGAAAAAAAGCTTCTGCAGTCACGAACTGCATGTACAGAACCCCGAAAGAAAAGTCCTGCACGATCCGCATATTCTGCGCAGAAATGGGTATCATGCGATACCAGGATTATGGTCCTTCCTTCGTCCCGAAGCTTTAAAAGAAGCTTTCCGAGCTCTTTTTTATAGAAAGCGTCCAGATTTTTCGTAGGCTCATCCAGCAGCAGTATCTCTGGTCCGGAAAGTAGTACCTTTGCGAGGGCCACTCTTTGCTTTTCTCCGCAGGAAAGGTCATAGGGATGTTTTTCTAAAAATCCGGAAAGCTCCATTTCTTCGGCAGCTTTTATGGCGCGTTCCTTTGCAGCGACCTCCAGGAGTTCTTCGAACACGGTATCCTTTAGGAAGAGAAGCTCCGGCTCCTGTGGAAGAAAGCCGAAAAAATGCGGAAACAGTTTTTGGCGTTCCGTTTCCTTTTTCTTTTTGCCCAGGACACAGACACTTCCGCGTTCTGTCGGTAAAAAGCCTGCGATGATTCGAAGGAGTGTGCTTTTTCCGGCACCATTACCGCCGAGCAGTGCCAAAATTTCCCCCTTTTTTATGGAAAGTGATAATTCCTGCAAAATATACGGCTCTTTTCTTCCGTAGCGGAACCATGCATTTTTTAACTCGATCACAGTGGTTTCCCCTGCAGGCTTTTTGCCGTTCCTTCCGGGTATTTTTCCTTTCCCCGCAGATCCCTTTTCCGTATCTGTTCTTTTTCTATCCTTCTCAGGGATGGTATTTTTTTCCAGTACCTTTTTTCGAAGCCATTCCTGTCCTGCTGTCACGGTATACGGGAGATTTTCCCCCTCACCACACCACGCACTGACGCGGAGCGGCGTAGGCATGGAGAGAAAAAGCTTATGCTCCTTTTCGTAAAGGAGAGTACCGATCTGTTCCCTGGTTCCCTCTGCTAAAAGTGTCCCATTTTCCATGATAAAGATATGATCCGCATAGGAAAAGACTTCTTCCAGATCATGTTCGGACAGGAGCACGGTAATTCCCATCTCCCTGTGAAGCCGTAAAAGTGTGTGCAGAAGGTCATTGGCGGCGAGGGGATCTAACTGCGCAAAGGGTTCATCCAAGAGGAGCAGCTTTGGACGGAGAACCAGCACGGACGCAAGATTTAGTAGCTGCTTTCCACCACCGGAAAGCTCTGAGATCTTCCGGTCAAAAAATTTTTCCAGACCGAAGTAGCTTGCTGCCTCTGCGACACGGGCATGAATTTCTCCGGTTTCATAGCCCAGATTTTCCAGACCGAAAGAAAGCTCGTGCCATACCTGGTCTGTCACGATCTGTTCTTCCGGATTCTGAAATACAAACCCGATCTCTTCACACTGTATTTTTTCCGGAATCTCTGAAAGCAGTTTCCCGCAGTATCGGACCGCACCCTCTTTTTTCCCTTTGGGCGTGAGAACGCTTTTCAGCTGTCTGAGCAGCGTACTTTTTCCACAGCCGCTTCTTCCGCAGAGAAGATAAAATCCCCCCTCCTCTATGGTCATGGAAATATGGTCAAGAGTTCGTTTTTCTTCCTCAGCATAGGTAAATGATACCTGTTCCAGTTCAAACAAATGCTTCATATGATTTTTCTCCTATTTAGCTTTTCTGCTGCTTGTGGATAAAAGAGTACTTTGTGAATGGCAGGTATTTTTCCATTCTTTTTTCCTGCCTTCTGTAAATCCAGGCACCGGTCCCGGAGATCAACACGGGATAAAAGCAAAAGAAAAACCAAAAAAGATAAGCGAAAAAGCTTTTGGGATTCAGGGGCAGTCCGCCTAAATGGATCCAGGGATCGTACATGCTTTTTCCCACCCCGCTGTTTAGTCCCGCGATACTTCCTGTATAGAGAAAAAGTCCGACTGTGAGAATCCGCCTGTCGGCTCTGTGCCAGGAATAGATATGGTAAAATGTTCGCTTTCCCACTCCGTATCCTTTGGAATGCATGGAGTCCACAGCAGCGATCCCGCTTTCCAATCCCCATGTAATCAATATGGAAATTTCAGAAATGATACAGTGGACTTTTCCGAAGAATTTTTGTTCATGGATATCTTTTCCCAGACACGCCTGTCCTTCTCTGATCTGCTGCCATCTTTCCCGAAATCGCGGTACAAAACGGAAGACCATTGACATAAAAAGTCCCAGGGACGGGAAGATCCTTCCGAACAAATAGATGAACTTATCTGTCGTAAAAATCAGGTTTACGTTTGCGAACCAGAGAATGGAAGTCCATAAAAGAGCTCCAAGCACCATTCCGTAGACGATGGATTCCAGCGTAATCGCTCCTGTTTTCAGATAATACAGAGGGGTGATTCCATAGTGGTTAAAAGCTGCATTGAAAAGTACGACCAAAAGCCAGATGGGAACCATAAAAAGAATCTGATACCGAAAAAAGCTTCTTTTTTCTTCGAAGCACAATCTATAGGAAAAAGCGGCCAAAAAGGAAATTCCGATAATGACAGGGTGGGCAAAAAGCATGGTGGTGGAGATTACGAGGGTAAAATAGAAAAACAAAAGAGCCGGGTGGCTTTCTGAAAACAAATTATCTTTCATAGGTCTCCTCATTTCTTGATTACATTTTGCGTATGTCAGGTTTGCGTCCTGTCTGTTTGATTCCGGTTCTGGCTGTCCCACTTCATCCGTCTATATCTTTTCCGGCATTACAGGTGTAGCTCCATACAATGGCATCACCGGCGGAAACCTTGTAGTTCGAGCAGCCGTAGTTTGGCTTTTTCCCATTGACCAGATACATCCAGCCGGACAGATTGCCACAGTCAAATTCATAGAGCTGGTTGATCCCTTCTACATAGTAGGTGTTATATGCAGGAGTATACTTTGATTCGATATGGATTTTATTTTCCAGGCATATGCGATATAGGACATCATAGACGCTATCCCCTTTTTCTATCGGTATTTTGCTTTTTTTCAAAATGATTCCGTTCGCTGGCACGAAGGAGGTCTTTGATTCTTTTAAATGCTCTTTATTTTCTAAAATGGAAGAACACTCAATCAGGATGGAGCAGGATTCCACGGAACTCTGTTCCGTGGAACTCTGTTCCGTGGAAAACGGTTCTTCTGATGCCTTTGGTCTTTTCGATGCTTTTGGCTTTTCTGTGGCTTCTTTTTTTTCCGTTTTGTCCTCCTGCCTGCTCTCCGGTCTCCGGGCTGGCGGATTTGGTTCTTTCTTTTTTTCTGGATTTTTCGCAGCATTGGCAGGCTTCGGAGTATTTGATCCTTCTGCAGGTTCCTTATGCCTGGAGGCTTCTTTCTTAGAGGTCTTCCTGTCTTTTTTTTCAGAGGAATTTCCATCTGCTTCCTCTGCATCTGTTTTTTCGCTTTGTTCTTTCTGCCCGGAACCCTTTACGGAATTGGAAGCTTCTTCCTGCGCAGGGGTTTTGGAGGCTTCGTTCGAAGAAACATATTTTTCATCCAATGTAGTGAATGCATGCTCGTCCGTTCCCGGCTGACAGCTGCACAGGATCACTGCCATACATAAAAGGAACGCTGTTTTTCGAAAGAAAGAATATATTTTTTTCTGTTTTAACATCCCGTCATTTCCTTTGCACATGATACTACAGCCCTTGTGGTACTGGCTGCGTGGGTTGAATGCCATCAGCGTTTGGAACGGCAGATCGAAACGTTGATGGAAAGAATACACTTTTTCATTATATCATCAAATGATAAAAAGGCAAGAAGTACCTGAATTTCTTTTAAAAGTTGCACTCCGCACGGGTTACGCCTCACGCGGCAGTGGCATTTTGTTCTGAAAATTTCTCCTGTTGATTTAAGGAAGGAATTTATGTTATAGTAAACGAATAGAATAGTTCATTTCCGAATTGAGATGAAGGGGGCAATACTGGGATGAAGAGGAATAAAAAATGGATAGCGGCTTTTTTGCTGTTATCAGCCTGTGTTTCGGTGACGGGCTGTGGAAAGGATAAAAAAGAAAAAAAACCGGAGCCGAAAACGGCAGCAAAGGTAGATGACGGAAATACCAATGCCAGTAAATCCGGCGACGGGCAATCCGATGCGCCCTTTGTGATTGCGGTCGGAGAGTTTTCGGGAAGCTTC
>JAFVAA010000216.1 GCA_017476305.1 Lachnospiraceae bacterium | reverse complement strand
TCCGACCTTCGGACCGTCCGGCAGACAGGAGCGTTTGAACTGCTGGGAGAAAAAGCGGCGGTAAAAGGTGGTGAGCCACTTTTTTATGGTGTCCTTGTCATAGACACCATCGAAGGTATGAAGTGCCAGCCGGTAGATTTTTGACGGAGTGTAGCCGAAGCGCATCAGAAAATACAGGAAAAAATCATGCAGCTCATAAGGTCCCACGATATCCTCTGTTTTCTGGGAAATCTCACCCTCCTTTGGAGGCAGGAGCTCCGGACTTACCGGAGTGTCTAAGACATCCATGAGAATATCATGTAGCTTCTGTTCCTCTGTAGTTTCTGCGTAGTAGCGAACCAGATGGCGTACTAAGGTTTTCGGGACAGAAGCATTCACACCGTACATGGACATATGGTCGCCATTATATGTCGCCCATCCGAGTGCAAGCTCCGACATATCCCCGGTACCGATGACCAGCCCGTTTCTCTGATTGGCGAGATCCATTAAAATCAGAGTTCTCTGTCTCGCCTGAGCATTTTCATAGGTGACATCATGGTTTTCCTCGTCCTGTCCGATGTCCCGGAAATGCAGTCTGACCGCTTCGTGAATCGGCACCTCTTTCAAAGTGGCACCTAAGATTTTCGTCAGCTCACACGCATTTTTATAGGTACGGTCTGTGGTACCAAAGCAAGGCATCGTGACAGATAAAATTCCACTCCGGTCAAGCCCCAAAAGGTCAAATGCTTTCACTGTCACCAAAAGGGCAAGGGTGGAGTCAAGTCCGCCGGAAATCCCCACCACGGCATTTTTTGTTCCGGTATGGAGAAGACGCTTTTTCAGTCCCATCGCCTGAATATTCAGGATTTCATCACAGCGGCGGTTTCTGTCCGCTTCGCCCTGCGGAACGAACGGGTTTTTCGGATAGCTTCTGGTAAGCTCTGTGCCTGTGGTTTCTTTAAAGGTGAATGGAATAATACTATAGGAATCATAGATAACGTAGCGGTCATAGCATTTATCCGTTTCCGGTTGAAAGGTATTCATTCGTCTTCTTTCGCTCGTAAGCTTTCCAAGGTCGATTTCACTGATGACAGAGGAGTTTTTAAAGCGTGTCGTCTCTGCGAGCAGCGTTCCGTTTTCCGCAATCAGATCGTGTCCTGCGAAGACGAGGTCCGTCGTGGATTCTCCCTCCCCGGCATCCGCATAGATATAGGCACTTAGAAGTCTCGCAGACTGGTTTTTCACAAGCTCTCTGCGGTAAATGTCCTTTCCTGTGGTTTCATCACTGGCAGACAGATTGGCAATCACCGTGGCGCCATGCAGGGCGTGTTTCGAGGAAGGTGGAATCGGACTCCAGAGGTCCTCACAGATTTCCACGCCGAGGATAAACTCCGGCATATTTTCTGCCTGAAATAAAAGCTTCGAACCAAAAAAAGCATCGCACCAGTTCTCTTCCTCTGAGTCCGGCTCTGTATCATAAGCCAGTTCAGGAAAGGTGTACAGTTCTGTTTTTTCCGGTGCAGGGGAAAAATGTCTCGCCTCATAGAACTCAGAATAATTCGGAATATAGGTTTTCGGAACCATGCCAAGCAGCTTTCCGTCAAATAAAACGGCAGCGACATTATAGGTAGCACCCTTTAAATAATATGGAAGTCCTACGACCACCACCATATCCTTGTCCGCAGTAGCGTTCCGGATGCTTTTTAGTGCAGAAGCCGCTTCCTTTAGCAGTAGATCCTGTAAAAAAAGATCGCCACAGGTATAGCCTGTGATGCAGAGCTCCGGAAATACAGCAAGGCGCACATTTTTTTCATGCGCCTTTATGATTTCCTTTATGATTTCCTTTTTATTATATTCGACATCAGCTGCCTTTAAATCCGGTGTAATGGCAGCTACCTTTAAAAATCCATCCTTCATATCTTCCTCCTGGTTTTGTTTTTCCTCAGATTCTATATCTTCTGCTTTTTCTAATCTTTTCATTCATGAGATGATTCGTGAACCTAATTTATTTTCGTTTCCGTATCACGATTCCCGTAATCACCACAGCAATCAGGACGAAGACACCGCCCACTGCTGCTACGACAGAAATTCCACCGCTTTCATTCTCCTTCGCGGGATTATCAGAGGAATCCGCGCCGATAATCTTACCCAGGTCGGAAACATCCTCCGTGGCTTCCGGCTCTACGGCTTCTTCATTATCATAGTTAAATCCGGACACAGTAAAGGTTACAGAAATGCTTTCCTCCTCTCTGCCGTCCAGAAGCTCCCAGCCATTCGGCGCATTTTCAGTGCAGCCGAGTTCGGCAAGCTTTGCCTTTAAGCCATCTCTCCAGTGATTAAAAAGCAGGACAACCTTTCCACCGGTCAGGTAAGGCTCCTCTTCCTCGAAAACAGCTTCGTCAAAATGGACGATATCGATTCCGTTGATCGTTACCTGGATGTCGGAGATCTGAATCTCTGCATCCAGCGGAAGATCAGTAGCGATCTGGAGCTGGGAAAGAGTCGTTTCCTTTTGAAAATCTGCGTTTTCCAGTTTTACGGTATAGGTGCCGTTCCCCTTTAACTCCACATCGGTAAAATCACCCGGCACTACGACTTTATCCTCTGTTTCCTCTGTGTCAACCTCGTCATTATAATTTCGTGTCAGCTTACTCCAGTTTTCTTCGCCATACGGACAGTAGGAACCACCGGGATTTTCTGCATAGTAGCCAAAACGATAGATCCAGAGCTTCGTAGCCGTCTGCAGTCCTAAAGCAGCGTGGTAGGTTCCGTCAGGATCAAACGCTGTATCCGTTCCGGCCTCAGTCTCATTTTCCGAAGAAACGTCCTCTTGGGTGGCAGCTTCCGAAGAAGCATCCCCTTCTGTATCCGTATCATCCGTGATGGTATTCCCTGTATCAGCATCTTCTGAAGTCGCTTCTGAACCCGTCTCTGAATCCTTGTCCGGAGCCGCTTTCACTTTGCAGGATATCGGTAGTATGGAAATGATGGCCAAAAGTCCTGCGGCTGTAATCGCAAGTCCTTTTCTTAAAAGAGTTCGAGTCATATTTTTTCCTCCTGACGAATTTCTATGGAACGAAAGTTCCTATGGAACGAAAGTTCCTATGGAACGAAAGTTCCTATGGAGCGATCGTTCCCGTGCGGATAGCTTCTAATCTGATTATAGTTGGTTTAAAAAAGATTGTAAACAGGTTTTTCTTAAATACCGGTGATGTAACCGATTTATTGGCTGAATTTACATCCTGGGATGGTAGTGGACAGCGAGTGTTCCCTACCGTGTGAGGTATAACCGATTATTTACTTATACTGAAATATGAGATATAATAAAAATGGGTGTTTACAGAAAAGGTTAAAGGAGGAGAAAAAAATGGGTGAAAAAAAGGAAAAAGAAAGTACAAAAGAATAAAAAGTGAAAAAGATTCGTCAAAAAAGTAATTCTATTAAGACAAAGCTGATTACTGTGATCATGCCAATTGTTATCATTATGTTTGTTCTAATGATCATTTTATCTTATCGAATGTCCAGCAATATCATCGAGAGTGATGCGTCAGGACTTCTGGAATCCTCAGCAAGCTATCAGTCGAATAATATTGCCGCATGGTTAGATGAAAATCTGGCTTCTTTTTCTATGGCGAAAAGAACGATTGAGCATGTGAAGCCGGATGATCAGTCACTGCAGACACTTTTAGACGGATATAGTAATTATAATTCCAATTATCCAAATGGAATATATATAGCGGATTTAAACGGAAATGTAATAAAGGCAGCGGATTCTGCACAGAGCTTTCATGATGTGAAAAATTCCGTATGGTATAAGGAGGGGCTTAGCCGTATCAATATGCAGTACAGCAGGACCTATCAGGATAATGACGGGAACAATATCGTGAGTGCGTGCTCCCTGCTCGATCTGGGGGATGATGACATCCGCGTGATATCTGCTGATGTTTCTTTACAGAGGATTACCGTAATCGTAAATTCTTTTGTCAAAATGGACAATGCAAAAGCATTTTTAGTCGATACCAGGGACGGTTCCATTTTGGCACATCAGGATCCTTCCCTGATCTCCACGAAAATATCAGCTTCCAATGATGATTTTATGAAGGCAGTGGCGAAAAGAATAGAGGATGAGGATTATTCTGCGGCAGAAATTGAGAACAATCTGACCTGTTTCAAGACGGTAAGTAGTACGGAGTGGATTTTAGTTTCCTATGTACCGGATAAAATTGTTTATGCAGATGTCGATACGTTGCGCATTCGTATGGTAGTGATCGGAGTTGTGGCTCTGATTCTTCTGATCGTTCTGATTGAAAGAACGGTGCATCTCATGATTCGTCCTGTAAAGGCACTCACAGAGACCATCACGAAAATGGCAGAGGGTGACTTTACAGTGGACGTAAGCTCCAAGGGAAATGATGAGATTGGCCGCATGGGGAGCAGCGTCAGGGACTTTATTGCTTCCATCAGCGGTATGATCAGGGATATCCGCGGGATATCGGCACAGGTTTCCAGTCAGTCGGGTACGACGAATGATCTGTCGGTAGAAATGCATGATGCTGCTACGCTGCAGTCAAAGTCCATGCAGGATTTGAGCGATACCGTAGAGCAGCTTTCGAATTCCATTACAGAAGTCGCAGATAATGCAGAGCGCCTGGCTATCGTGGTTTCCGGTACAAAGGAAACCAGTGGCAAGGTAGAGGATTGCATGAGACAGACGATTTCCGTATCGGATCAGGGAAAGCAGGATATGCGTCAGGTCAATGAAGCAATGGAAGAAATCAGAAAATCTATCAGCAGTCTGAACGAAGCCATCATGAAAGTGGGCAGTGCTTCCGAGGAGATTACGAATATTGCTTCTCTGATTGGAAATATTGCAGATGAAACGAATCTGCTTTCCCTGAATGCGTCGATAGAGGCGGCGAGAGCAGGAGAAGCAGGAAAGGGCTTCGCTGTAGTGGCTCTGGAGATTGGAAAGCTGGCGCAGACCAGTACGGATTCCGTGGAGGATATTGTACAGCTGGTCTCTGAAATTACAAAGCTGGTTCAGGAGACGATCCACCAGTCCGAGGCCAGTATGGCAAGTATTTCGGCTAGCAGTGAAAAGATCGAGGTGGCACTTAAGACCTTCGATGAAATCTTTCATGATATCCATGAAACCGGTGATTTGATAGAGGAGATGATGGAAAAGGTCGGTCAGGTAGATGATGTAGCTACGAATGTGGCGGCGATTGCCGAGGAACAGGCAGCCAGCACTGCAGAAATTCAGATGACAGCAGAGGACATGGTCATTCAGGCAAATAGCATTGCAGACAGCAGTAAGACTGTGATGGGTGATGCGAAGGAGCTATCATCGAGTGCAGAAAATCTGACGGAGCAGATTGAGAAATTTAAGGTAGAGTAAACAGGTCATTTTCTGATTTTTTGCAGACTAATTTCGAAAGGGACTATTTTACATGGAGAATGGAGGGTTTCTATGAAAAAGATAATAGCTTTGATGATGGTATTTGTGCTAAGTATTTCTATGCTTGCCGGATGTGGGGGAGGAAATGCGGAAAATGAGACAGCAGATGGGGTAAAGATTCTTTTGACACTGTCTTCGAATGATACCTTTCGTCAGAATCTGGTAGATGCAGCGGAAAGCACAGCGAAGTCCCTGGGAGCGGCAAGCTTTGATATCAGGGATTCAGAAGGCTCTTTGGAAAATCAGCTTTCGCATATCAGAGAGGCGGTAAGCGGCGGCTATGATGTTATTTTGTGTAATCCGGTGGATATTGATACTACGCTTCAGCTCCAGCTGGAGGCGGGGGAGCTTCCGATTGTATTTTTCAATTCCTGCCCTGCTGAGGAGCGTCTGGAGAAAGGAAAGTATGTGTTTGCCGGCTCGAATGAGGAGGATGCGGGAAAATATCAGGCAGAATATATTTTGGAAAAGTATAAGGACAAGGATACGCTCAATGTAGCGATTTTCGAAGGACAAAAGCTTCATCCGGCATCCCTCGGAAGAACGAATGCACTAAAGTCGGCACTCCGGAAATCCGGAAAGACGATCAATTTCGTTTTCGATGATTATGCAGACTGGGATACGGAACTGGCGGCAAAGGAATTTGAAACCTTTTTAAAGACCGGTCAGGATGTGGACGTGGTCGCATGTAACAATGATTCCATGGCATTAGGTGTGATCCAGGTCTGTGAGGAAAAAAATCTGGACTTCAAAAATATTACTATTTTAGGTGTCGATGCTACAGCGGATGGCTGCAAGGCGATCGAGGACGGAAAGATGCAGTTTACGGTCTGCCAGTCAGCAACCGGTCAGGGAGAGTATGCAGTCAAGGCAGCAGCGAATCTGGCAAAGGGGAAGTCCCTGAAAGGACTCAACTATTTATCCGGGGATGAAAAATATGTATGGGTTCCTTTTGAAAAGGTGGATTCGTCAAATGTAAAGGAATATGAGTAAGGTGGATTTTGCGAATCAGGGCATCTGGAGATTATTTCTCCAGGTGCCTTTTTCCATGCCAAAATCCGATGCAAAATGACCGTGAATAACGATAATTACAGGAATGGAAAATTTCCTCAACTCAATCTCTAGAGAAATGTGATTTGAAACCATTGCTAAATAATTTTAGGAAAAAGCCATGGGGATATTTAGAAAAAATGGAAAAACAATAGAAATAAGTGTAGATTATATTTATGGGGATGAGATCGTTTATTTTAAAAGTCTTTGTATTAAACTCAGGACAAGAAGCAAGTCATCATCAGAAAGTTTTTCCATACCATTAAGATATGCCGACAGGATATAATACTGTATTAAGTGAAAGTGGGAGCAACATTTCAGGTGGGCAGAAACAGAGGATTACTCTTGCCAGAGCCCAGTTAAGGCATCCTGATATTCTTATTTTGGATGAAGCAACCAGTAATTTAGATTATA
>JAFVAA010000215.1 GCA_017476305.1 Lachnospiraceae bacterium | reverse complement strand
TTAACTAATTCAGCAATATATCCTTTTCCTTTCGAAAACTTTTTAATAAAATCATGTTCAATCAATTCTTTTGCACTGAATCTTTTATTCGGATCTACTTGTAAACATTTATCCAAAAAATCCACAAAGTATCCTGAATATTCCTGGACATTAATAACGTCTTCAACTGTGGGAGGACTTTTGGCTAATTTGTTCGCGACTTCAAAGGGTTTTAAATCTGCAAACGGGGGCTCAGTTTCAGCGAGCTCAATGCAAGTAATTCCTAAACTCCAAATGTCTGTTTTAGTGTCATAATCTTTTAATGAAACTACCTGGGGAGACATCCAGTAAAAAGACCCTTTTTTACTATGACGAAATTCCTCGTCCGTTAATTTGCCCGGTTTTTGGATGATATCCGGGGCTATCTTTAGCTTTCCGATATCGTGCAGCAGTCCGCATAAGAGCAGTACCTTCATTTCTTCCTTTGGAAACCCTGACCAGGAACCGATCACACTGCAGATCAATGCTACATTCATGGAATGCATATAGGTCATGTCATCAAATCCACGCAGACACTGGAGCATATCTAAAAGATGCAGGGAATTGCGGCTTTTCGACAGGATTATATCAACTTCGTGCAGCATGTCATCGCAGACCTGCGAGATATTATCCTTTGTGACGATATCGTTCAACTGTCCTTTGAAATTCTCTACAGACTTTGTGACGCTCTCTTTGAATTCTTTGAACTGCTCTGACTGCTGTACACGTTCAAAATATGTAAGCCCTTCGACATCTAATGAGGCATCGGAGCCAATCGCAGTGCTATCCTGTTCCATGCCGCTCTCTTCCTCGCTTGGTTCCGGCACATATACCTTGATCGCTCGAATTGCATAGTATTTTAATTTATCAATAATGTCCGGTGTCAGGGTGGTATTACTCTGAATCACCAGATGATTTGAGGAAGTATATGCTGCCTCGCAGGATACCATGCCCGGTTTCAGATTAGCTGTTAATATTTTTTTTGTCTTCATAATGCCCCCTCCTTTTCTGTCCGAGTCATTTCTTTCTATAATAAATTATTCTACCATGAATTGTTCATAAAGGCAAATTATTTCTTTTTAGGAACTGTTAATAATTAACTTTTCACTTTGCCGTCTGCAGTGCTTGCGTTTAAGGTACTGCGGGCGACAAAGTGTTAAAAGTAATTAATTAACTGTTCCTTGGCGATTTTTACTATTTTTGGCTCATTTCATTCTATTCCTTTCCGGACCATCTGCTATACTAGTACACGAAAGCAGGGGATTCGGGACAGTTCCTTAGCGAATGGCATGGACTTGGGAACAGGAACAGCCGGGTTCCTTTTGAATGGGAGGATATAGAGATGGATTTTATTAAGGGATTTACATTTGCACCTTTTATCAAGAGGGGATATTTGATGAAAAAGGAAACACTTGCATCGTTTGACAGTTTGATCGCACGGACTGGTACAGAATTTGTCATTCTCGTACCGAATGGTCTGCAGGATACTCCACAGACAGAAACGATTGACTATACTTCGGATGCCACGATGGGGGATGAAGAACTGGAGGAGTTTATTGACTATGCGTATTCGAAAAATATTGAGGTTGCATTAAAACCGACCGTAAACTGTAAAAATGGAACCTGGCGTGCACATATCAGCTTTTTTGAAGAGGATGTACCCTGCGAACCGAAATGGTGTAACTGGTTCCGATCGTATTCTGAATTCCAATGCCATTTTGCCGGGATCGCAGAAAGAAAAAAATGCAAGATGTTCATTGCCGGCTGTGAAATGGTACAGTCGGAGCATCGCGAGGCAGAGTGGCGGAAGGTTATTTCCGATATACGAAATGTGTACACCGGGCCTGTTTCCTATAACACGGATAAGTACCAGGAGCATAATGTGACGTGGTGGGATGCTGTCGATATCATCTCGTCCAGTGGATATTATCCGATGAACGATTGGGAAAATCAGCTCGACCGTATTGAAAAAGTAGTAAAAAAATATAAAAAGCCATTTTTCTTTGCCGAGTGCGGCTGCATGTCCGTTTTGAATTCGAACCTTTGCCCAAATGACTGGTCTTTGCGCGGAGAGATTGACTTAAAGGGACAGGCAGAATGGTTTCGGACGATGTTCGAAGCCTGTGAAAAAAGAGACTTTGTAGACGGTTTTTCCATCTGGGACTGGAGAGGCAGACTGTATCCTCTGTCAGATGCCGCGACAAATAAGGACTATGCTATTTACGGAAAGCCTGCTGAAGCAGTGGTAAAGGAGTTTTATGATGAAAAATAAAAAGGAAGATAAAAAGCATGTTTTTGAGGAAAAGCTCACCAGGGAGGAGGATATCGCTGAGGATGTTCTTTTGGAGAGCTTCAAAAGAAATGAGCATAACAATCTGAAAATTTTGCTCGGATTATATAAAGGACAGTATTTCAAGCTGTTTATGGCAGTGTTTCTTTTTGCAGTCAAGCATACGCCTGTCTGGATTCTGCCGATAGCGACGGCAAATATCATAAATGCCGCGACAGGACATGGTGGGAATGCATTCCGGACGATTGTGATTAATTCCGTGATCATGGCGGTACTTATTTTACAAAATATTTTAACGAATTATTTTCATACCTATTTTTATGCCAAAGCCATAAGAAATGTAGAATGCGGGCTAAGAAGCTCCATGGTCAGAAAGCTGCAGCAGCTTTCGATCACCTATCACAATGAAATGCAGTCGGGCAGATTGCAGTCTAAAATAATGCGTGATGTGGAGCAGATAGAAAATCTTTCTTCGCAGATTTTCATTTCTATCCTTAGCATCATTATGAATATTATCGTTTCTTTTGCGGTTGTTATCAGCTCATCTATTACGGTATTTTTATTCTTTTTAGCGACGATACCGGTAGCCGTGCTGGTACATGCGACGTTTCGCGGGAAGATTAATTCGACCAATAAAAGCTTTCGAAAGGAAATGGAGGAAACTTCTGTAAAGGTCATGGAAATGGTCGAGCTGATACCGGTTACGAGAGCACATGCGCTCGAACGGGTGGAAACCACGAAAATCGATAAGCAGCTAAAGGATGTGGCGCACGAGGGATTTAAGTTAGATGTCCTCCAGTCCTTTTTCGGCTCGGTGGCATGGGCGGCTTTTCAGCTGTTCCAGGTGCTTTGCCTGGCATTTACGGGCTATCTGGCATATAAGGGAACAATCAAGCCGGGAGATGTCGTTATGTACCAGACCTATTTTGGAAGCATCGTGAGTCAGGTGAGCGGTGTCGTGACGCTGATTCCTATTATTGCGAAAGGTCTGGAGTCCGTGGAATCCGTGGGGGATATTTTACTATGTGCGGATCTGGAGCAGACAGGTGCGAAAAGAAAGGTGAAGAAAATTAGCGGGGATATTGAATTTAAAAATGTGAATTTCCGGTTCAAGGATGCGGAAAAGCCTGTGATCCATGATTTATCCATGAAGATCGAGCAGGGGGAGACCATTGCGTTTGTCGGTGAATCCGGAGCCGGAAAGAGCACACTTTTGAATTTGGTGATTGGATTTTTAAGACCGCAGACAGGAAGCATTCTCATTGATGGAAATGATCTTACCGAAATACGTCTGCAGAGCTACCGAAAGCACATTGCCGTAGTGCCGCAGACACCGATTCTTTTTACGGGGACACTGCGGGAGAACATTACCTATGGCTTTGATGATATCAGGGAGGAGGAGCTGCAGAAGGTGATAAAGGCTTCGAATCTGGAGGAGCTTGTCGCTTCTTTGCCGGAGGGACTGGATACCATGATTGCCGAGCACGGAGCGAATCTTTCCGGTGGACAGAAGCAGAGGGTATCGATTGCCAGAGCGTTTATCAGGGATCCAAAAATCCTGATTTTAGACGAAGCCACGTCAGCACTGGATACTATTTCGGAGAAAAAGATTCAGGACAGCATTGAAAACCTGGTGAAGAACAGGACGACTCTGATCGTCGCCCACAGATTATCGACGATCCGGAATGCGGATAAAATCGCTGTGATTGGAAATGGGGATGTGCTGGAGTATGGCACCTATGATGAGCTGATGGGGAGGAAGGGAGTATTTTATAAGCTCAGAG
The DNA here is from genome assembly GCA_017476305.1 of Lachnospiraceae bacterium. Taxonomy (GTDB): domain Bacteria; phylum Bacillota; class Clostridia; order Lachnospirales; family Lachnospiraceae; genus Butyribacter. The sequence goes on along the minus strand of JAFVAA010000215.1, from coordinate 1,052 downwards.
CCCTGCAGGCGTGATGCTTTTTTTCTGCCGGAACTGCTTTGGCGTCACGCCTTTGAGCTTTTTAAAGGTACGGATAAAGTGGCTGCAGTCAGAGAAGCCGATATTCTGGCTGATATAGTTTAAATCAAAGTCTGTAAACAGAAGGTATTCTTCGGCTTTGAAAATTCGCATTTTTTCCATATATTCTTTACAGCTCATTCCGTATCTTTCGTGGAATTTGGCTGCGAATCCTGAATAGCTCATGTGACATATGGCAGCAAGCTCGTTTACCTTTAAGGGTTCATCGAGCCTGCTGTCGATATATTCCATAATATTTTCTATTCCGTGGGTGTTTTCGGCAGATATTTTGCAGTCGTTCAGATTCAGACCGCAGTTTATCCAATACCGGATCATCTGGTAGATCAGACGATAGATTTGGGAGCGTAAAATAGCATCAAAACCATAATTTTTTTCCTGTATTTCTTTTATGCAGTTGAGAAAAACGGAATGGCAGTCCATGTTTTTTGAGATATCTGCATTAAACTGAAAGGGCATGTTTTTTTCATAGGCAAATTGAAATACATTTGATGGTGAGGGGGAGTAGGATGCAATTCCAGGAAATTTCATCATGTCAAATTTGATGACGGCATACACTGGTGGAATTTCCCGAACTGAAAAAATGGAGTGGACAGATGAGGGAGGAAATGCTGCAAATTCCCCTTCATTTACAATGCAGGTTCTGTCATTCAGGTTCATTTCACAGCTTCCCCGAAGCATATAAATAAATTCAGCGAAATAATGCCAATGTGGCCTGATAGGGAAGTTTCCCTGTGAGGCATCAAAAATAAAGCACTCAACCGGTGCATTCAGGCTGTCGCTTTTTTCAAAAAGGTAATGCATGGGTTCCAACTCCTTCCTTCGTATTTGAAATTTATTATATCGGTATTATCAGTTGATTTCAAGAAGAAAAAGAGGGGAGAAAAAGTACAGTAAAATTTGCTTTACAAGAAAGAAGGTAACAGTTCACCCTTTCGGATTATTACGATGGAAAAATTATAGAACGATGGCAGCTC
>JAFVAA010000017.1 GCA_017476305.1 Lachnospiraceae bacterium | reverse complement strand
TCCTGATGCCTATGACATTCAAGAAACGAAAGGAGCTTTGCGACATGCTTTAGAACAATATAAGGAAATTTTTTTGAAAATTTGGGATAGCGATTTTCATAGAGAAGAATATCTGTTTTTTGGCTGGGATATATATCGTTGTGCAATGGGATGGCTAAAAAAATATAAAATACAGGATAATGAGATTAGGCAGATGATTTTGAGGGAATATCATGAAAGTGAAAATGCGCTTTATTCTTTTCGGGAAAAATGGCGGGAATTACTGCAAAAAAAGAATCAGGAGCTTGGGGAACTTTGGATGAGATAGTAAGGTGGTCCAATAGGAGTTTCGAATGGGAGGCAAGCCAGAAATGGAGATAAATCAGATTAATGATGTAATAATTCAGGCGGTTTTGGATGAGATGGTAAAAGCAGAGTCAGATGAAGAGGCGATAGAAATTATCAGAAAAGGGTATTTAGAAATCCATGATGATGGATTTGCAAAGGCAAAAGGGATACTGGAGCAGTTCCTTTTCCGGTATTATGAAATTGTTTATCTGTATATGGAAAACATAATAGAAGATTTTGATAAGAAGGCATATGTCACTGAAGATTCTTGCTATAAGGAATATTGGAAAAAACTGTGTGAAAAGCAGAATACGGAAACAGCTGAGATGCTTTATGATTTGGGAGTACATGAAGTTAGAAACAAGGATTTATATAAGGCAGGTGTATTTTTTTCTCAGGCGGCAGCACTGGGAGATTCGGATGGCCAGTATAATTTTGGCATTACAGTAACAAATGGGGAAGGGGTGACAGCCGATCCGTTAAAAGGGAGCTTTTGGTATTGGGAAGCATCGAAGCATGGAAATCCAAAAGCTATGATGAATCTTGCGATAGCTTACCGTAATGGAACCGGAGTGCATGAAAATGGAGTACAGATGCTTTATTGGTATGCAAAGTCTGCATCAACGTTAAAAAATCCTGTGGCGGTCTATAATCTCGGACTAAGCTTAAAGCATGAGGAAGTGGTGGAAGGGATGGGAAAAATTGGGCAGATATTGATAGATTCGTCAGATTATATGGACAGTGAAGAAGTTCAAAGGTTTGTGTATGAAACATCTTGTCAGATCATGGGAGCTTTAGAAAAATTAGTATATAATGCAAATTAATACTGTCTGAAAAAACTTACTATTTTAATGAAAAGCGGCAATGTGAAGGAGGGGATTAGAAATGGCTGAGGTTGATGAATTAGAGAAATATGAATTATACACAGTGATTGACCAATCAGACAATTCGATAAAAAAGTGCTCCTATCGTTTAGATGAGATTGAAGCTTTTAAAAAGCAGGCAGAGGGAAAAATTTATTATATGAGCTATGAATTTTCTTCGGAAGTCGTAGACTGGTATCATGGAACATCTGACAGATATTCTGACTATATGTATTTGAATATTCCGGTGCATGACTATGTGATCCGGGATGGAAAGCTGGCAGGTTTTTATATATCATATAGTTATCCGGAGTTTTCGAGTCTTACAGCTGAATATGTGAACCGGGCACTTCATAAGGAGGTTGGTCCGCATATTATCTGGCTTGACAGAGGGGAGAGAAAGGGATTTGAGATTCAGTTCAGTCAGATGGGAAAATGGAGAGATATTCCCCGAAGGGAATGGCATGAACTTCAATGGAGATTGCGTATATATGAAAAAGAGGGAAGACTGGACGGAACGAATACTGCATATCGCTGGGATGAAAAAGATACTATGGTGATCATGGGGCAGGGGGATGTCAGAAGGACTTCTCTTGATTGGATGCCATGGAGATATTTTGAGGATCAGATTAAAACTTTAGTGGTGCTTCCGGGAATTACGGGAATCGGAGATATATCTAACTGCAAGAGTCTGAAAACAATAATTTTGCCGGGAACATTAGAGATGGAAGAAAGTCCATTTCCTGAATATTTTTATGAAAAGCCGTTTGAACAATGTAAAGTGTATGTGCTTGCCGGTTCTGTGGCTGCCGGATATTCATGGTCGGATGTAATGGAAAAAGTGCTGCTTGATGTGAATGAAGACTGCCGGTGGCTGCAGGACAAGTATAATTTTGATTTGAAGGAAGATTATGAAAAATTATGGAAGAGAAATGTATTAAAATATCTGAAATTAGAGGAGAAGAAAAAAGAACAGACAGTTTTATTGGAAAAAGAGGTAGAAGCTTTGTATCATGTTACGCAGGAGACTGAAAAGAGCAGACAGCTTCTTTATGATATGGAAAGGAATTCAGGACTTTCTTATTCTTTAGAGGATATCAGGCTTGGAAAGGTGACTCTTGGAGAGGTTTATGGAGAAAAGGAAACGATTCAGAAAAGAAGAAAGTTGTTATCCGGTCTGCTTGGCAGAATTATGGATAGAATGGAAAGTTATTGTAGTAAATATGGAGATGATGAAAAGAAATAGGATCAATAGATACTTTAGGGAAAATGATTTAAATATTAAAGGAAAAAGGTTTTTCTTAATGGATGGGGGAGACGACTGGTTATGATTTATGTAATATCTGATATACATGGTCATCTTGATTTGTTTTTGGAACTACTTGACAGAATCCGGTTGACTGAGAGTGACACACTATATGTTCTTGGTGATGTACTTGATAGAGGTCCTAATCCTATTAGAACAATATTAAAACTTATGGGGATGCCAAATGTTGTCTGTCTGGCAGGAAATCATGAGCTGATGGCATTGGAATGTCTGGAATTCTTGATGACAGAGATTACGGAACGTTCCATTGAAAAAATGGATGAAAAGATGCTCCAAAATCTTATGACATGGCAGCTTAATGGAAGCAGGACAACGATTGATGAGTTTCGTTCTTTAGATTTTGAGGTGCAGCAGGATGTGATAGATTATATGAAAGAGTTTATTATTTATGAGGAACTGATGGTAAATGGCAATGAGTATCTTTTGGTTCATGGAGGACTGGGAAATTATGCTCCAGACAAGGATTTAGAGGATTATTCTCTGAAGGAACTGATATGGGACAGGGCAGACTATGGGATTCGATATTTTGATGATATTTATGTGGTGACCGGACATACACCAACGCAGGAAATCAGATACAACCCAAGACCTGGATATATCTATAAAGGAAATAATCACATTGCTGTTGATTGTGGATGCTATAGACCGGATGGACAGTTAGCAGCAGTTTGCCTTGATACAGGGGAAGAATATTATGTATCAAATCATTAGATAGCACAGATGGAAAATGAATATTGCAATTGTCCTGAGGAGAAAAATTATTGAAGGGATTGGACAAAATATTACGATCAGCTTGAATTGCAATAAAACTACAGAGGAATTATTTAGTAGATGTGAGAATTAAAATGCGGAAGAAAAAATATATCAGAATTGATTGTTCTATAAATAATATGTGGTAGAAGGAAAGCTATGGGAGGAAAACAACAGAATACTGATTAACAGGAACTGCTTTTGTTTTAATAAGGCAGTTTTTTTGTTATTGAATTATGTGGCCTGTACCATGTGATAATTGGTAACGGATAGAAAAATTTGCTCAAAGGGTTGACGATTTGCTTTTCTCAGCGTCTATCCCTTGAAGGGGCTTTTTGGGATGAATTATAGCTGTAATTCTGACGAACTATATCGTTTATATTTTTTTGGATGTAATGATTAGATGTGACAGAAGAATAGGGGGATATCAAAATGGTGGCTGGAAAGAAAAAATTAAAATTTTTTTTGGGAAATGCTGACTTTCGGCAGTTTTCAAAAGAACTTTAGTTCTTTGTCTATTACCTTGAGGGGAGAAAAAATTGAAAAAATTTGTTCAAGTGGTTGCCTTTTTGCTGTTTTCGGCGTCTATCCCTTGAGGGGCTTTTTTCAGATTTCTGTTTGAAGATGCTTGAGATGTTTCCATGCAGCTTGAAGGAATTCTGTTCAGGTGTTATGGAAGATGCCGCAG